>CAZVSL010000084.1:0-14983 GCA_964629935.1 uncultured Calditrichaceae bacterium
ATAGAGCATCCCCTGATGGCGGCAGATCGACTCGACGCCGCCTTCGAGGCCATTTTCAGCCGTAAAGCGACTCAATGGCCAGGCGATTTCAACATGCGCGATGCCGTTCAGAAACGACAGCCAAAGTCCGCCCTGTTCATCTTCAAAACAAAAAATAACGGTTTGGTCGCGCAGGCCGGCGGATTTATCGAGCTTGTGCAGCCACTCGCCTTTTTTATTGATGACGGCGACGCCGCCGCGGATGGTGCCAAAGGCAAACCGGTCGTCCTGCAGGGTCGTGCCACTGTAAATCATGTTTTCCCGGAAGAACTGATCAGCTTCGGTTTTGAATGGCGCGAAAGCATCGCCGTTTTGCAGAAACAAACCGTCGGAGCGGGTGCCCACCAATAATTTCCTGCTTTCTCCAAATGGGAAAATGGTGCTGATGCGCATTTCTTTGAACAGCTCACCACCTTGCACCGGGTACGGCTCGCCGCCGGAAGCCTGCATCAAGCCCGCATCGGGATCAGCATAATAGATGGTGTCATCGACTTCTTGCGAGTACGAATGGGCATTAATTTTCCAACTGCGAAATTGGTTATTCGCCCACAGCAGCAGCCGGTTCACCGTGAAAAAGTAAACGCCGTGCCGGGTCGCGTGGACGCGCCAGACATCGGCGAAGTCGCGCATATCTTCAGGAATTTTTGGTTCGAGGGAAACAAATTGCATGAGGCCGGTGGAATCCGGCGCCAGATAGCCCAATCCCTGTTCTGCGCCCACGTAAATCGTGCCGGCCCCGTTGGACGCCCGTCCTACGGGGTCGATATCCACGGCGATGACAGCGGAATTTTTATCCGTAACGATGTGCCGCCAGGAAGCGCCGTCGTATTCGAGAATGCCCCAGTTATTGCCAACATAAATGATGCCGCGCACATCCTGCACGATGGCCCAGTTTTGCTGGTGGGCGTCGTACTCTTTGTAGCCGAAATTGCGCATGTAAAACCGGCCGGATTCATTTCGATGCAGAGATTGGGGATGGAGAAGTTGGGGAATGGCGACAGCAGCCATAATTATGAGGAGAAAGAATTGGCGTCGTTTCATTCTATTTTATGTCTGTTCGAAATTCTGACCTCGATGTTCTGAAACGCAAGTTGAGCGATTCATGCTGAAATTGTTTCATTAAATCCTAATTTAATTTGTCCGGCTTTGCTGTAAATTCTTTGTCTTCGCTTGTCACCCTGCGCTCCAGTTTCTTGACGTCCTCTTCTGCAGGCAGTTCCTCCGGGCGAATGCCGCGTTCAAGCAATAGTTTTTGCACGCTTTTGTTATTGGTACCTGAATCGAGCGACTCTCTTGTGCGGGGTGGTTCGGTGTTCAAGCTTCAGCTTGCCCGGGCGGCGGGAATTGCACGCTAAAGCGTGAACACCCTTCGCACAACCCATTGGTGAAGATTTCCTTGCATGAATCGCTCAATTTGGGTGGTAATATGTTCCCAGGCGATTTTCCCGCCTTGGTTGATATCTTTATCTTTCACATTGAAAATGGTGATTTCCGTAGCAAAATCTTTTGCCTTTATCGTTATGGTCGGCAAAAAATCCGCCAACGGCCTGTTTGGCTTGATCCCCAGTTTCTGTTTCATCTGGCCGGTTGTAAACCCGAACAGAGCCTGATCGCCTTTGCTGCGAATCACGCCGAAGTCTTTTTCGTTTCCTGTTCTTTCAAAAATAAATTCGGAAAGTTCTTTCTCGGAAAAAGTGAGTTTCTGGCGGGCTTGCAGTCGTTCCCAGTCTTTGATACGCTGTTCTATAATTTCAAATTTGCGCGTTTGCACGACAAAGTAGTTTTGGGCAAAAGCAATCGCTTCTTTGCGGGGGTCGCCGTTTTGGGCAACCAGGTAACAGGCAAAGCGCGTGAGCATGAAATCGAGAATTTCTTTGCTGGCGCCTTTGGGCATCGCTATCATTTTGTTGACGTCAACAAAATGATCGGGAATGCGCTGCCCCGCGGTTTCGCAGGATGTTTTGGCCTTGTTTATTACTTGTATAAAATTACGCCATTCCGTGTAACCCAGCAGATGCTGCAAGTCGCGGGCAAACCAGAACTCGATGCCGTTACCGGCTTTGATTCAGACCGGTGGGAAGAAATCGTTACCCATCACCTTTTTCCTTCGACTTCAATTTGGACTCTATTTGTTTCAGCTCTCTTTCCGCCTGAACGAAATCGATTTCCGCGCGGGTGGGTTGTTTCAAGCGGTTCTGCCGGAATTTCTCGTATTCTTGATGAGCCTTTTGCAAAGCAGCATCATGGGAAATCGTGCCGGCGTGGGTGAGCAGTTCCCGCCCGGAAAGCTTCAAGAAATCATCCAACTTGTAGATCCAATCCTGCATGGTCATAGGCTTCCGGTTCAAGGCCTGCAGCTCGCCGAATTCAAGGTACATGGTTACAATTCGGTTTAGCAGGTTCAATTCATTTTCTGTCAGGTAATTCTTCGCAATCTCGGTTTCGCCTTTGCTGATAGTCGGGCCGACCCAGTTGGTCATGCCCATATTGGGTTTGGAAGCGTCGGCGCGTCCGTAAATAACCTCTGCCGCTGTTTTTCCATGCGCTGCCCAGTACATTTTGTTTTGGATGACTTTGAAAAACTCCCGTGACAGCTCCGAGCGCGGATCATAGTCGACGCTGGTGGCATAGATGTCCAGCACTTTGCGCCAGAACACTTTTTCGGACGAGCGGATATCCCGGATGCGAGCCAGCAATTCGTCAAAGTACCCGCCGCCTCCGGCCTGCTTGAACCGCTCATCATCCATGGTGAAGCCTTTGATGAGGTACTCCCGCAGTCGCTGCGTCGCCCAGATGCGAAAACGGGTGGCGATCAGACTCCTGACCCGGTACCCGACAGAGATAATCATATCGAGATTGTAATAGTCCAGTTCCCGCTGTACCTGCCGCGAACCCTCCTGACGAACTGTTAAGAATTTCTTAACAGTTGCCTCCGGCACCAATTCGCCTTCCTCATAGATATTTCGGATGTGCATGCTGATATTGGGAATACTGGTCTGAAATAGCTCCGCCATCACGGGCTGGGTCAGCCAGAGCGACTCGTCTTGCAGCCGCACCTCCAGTTTGAACTGCCCGTCTTCCGACTCATATATCAGAAACGAGCCTCGGTCCGCCCCAGCAGGCGGCGCCGGTGTTTCTTGCTTCTTTTTAGGCACCGTTCGTTTCCATCGGGAAGATCCTGGATTCGATGAAGGCTATTTCTTCTTTTGTCAGTCCGTAGCGCTTGTAAAGCATTTCATCTTTCCAAAACGTTTTCATATCCGGGTTTGGAACTCATTCCGTTCAATCTGTACACGATATTTCATTTCAACTCCTGATTGCTTTTGAAAAACTTGAGTTCAATATAAGAAGCATAGAAAACTTTTACAAGATAATACCAAAACTGCCTGCTTTCGAGCAGACATTAAATAAAATACCGTAATCCCGGTATTTACTTTCGAGCAGCAGAAAGCTATACTACGGCTGTTTATCGAGAACCCATACTCTTTGAACAAAACCGTAAACCAACAAATGGAGGAAACATGAAAACTGTTACCAAACTTCGAGTTCTTTTCACACTCGTTGGCCTTATTTTTTCGACCTGCATTTCGGGTCAGGCCCAGGTCGAAATCTTGCAGTCCGATTTTCTGGGAATGATCGGTTCCACGCAGGTGATGCTGTTGGAGGAACGCTCCGGAGTTACGATTAACGTCGGCCAGGCCGGCGCTAACCAGGTCTGGGATTTTCGCAATCAATCGATCGTGGATACGCTCTTCTCGCGACATGTTTTCTCAGCGCCCGATGAAATCGAAGGCGGCGAGAATTTCCCGGAAGCGAACCTTGCCGAGATCATTACGCTGCTGCCCGAGCAAGGCATCAGCAATACAAATTTTTACCAGATCACACCGGGTTATTTTATCGAACGTGGCAACATCAGCCGGTTTACGACGCCGGTGGATACCAGCCTTGTCAGCTTCGCCAGCGATACCACCGGGCCGCTGCCCCTGGCCTTCGGCAATTCCTGGGTGAGCACCCGTAACGACACCGACAATGCTTTCGGTATTATTACAGTCGATATTGACACAATCGTCAATACCATTGACGGCTGGGGGACGGTGCGGCTGCCTTTGGGCGATTTCGAGTGCCTGCGGCTGCGGCAGGATAAAAAAATTATCAATGAAACCATTACGCCGGTTCCTTCATCAAGTACGGAAACGTTCATCCAATACAACTGGATTGCCCGAGGCATTTTTAATGTGGCCTGGGCGCAAAGCCAGGATGGCAATACGAACCCGAATTTTACCACTGCCCGCGGCTTTGGCCGGCTGGATTCCCTGAGCCAGGGACCGGCAACCGGCGTCGCAAATAGCCGCCTGCCGGAAATATTTAGCCTCAGCCAGAACTACCCGAATCCATTCAACCCGGAAACCGCGATCAATTACAACCTTGAACAGAGCGGTCAGGTTGCGGTGGCGGTCTACAATATCCAGGGGCAGCTTGTCAAAACACTGGTCTCAGGGCATCAGCCCGCGGGCGCTTACCGGGTGACCTGGGATGCCACGGATGAGACCGGTGGCAAAGTGAGCAGCGGCTTGTATGTATACCGGCTCAAGGTGGGCAATTTTTCCAGGTCGATGAAGATGTTGCTTTTACAGTAAAACCATTTATGGAAAACTACTTTTCAGGAGAATCCTATGAAAAAGGCACTCTCACACCTCATGATCACAACATTTGTTCTTTTGACAATCGCCTGCAAGAGTCAAGCTACCGACGGCAGTTTGGGCGGGGAAACTGCTCAGTCTGACCAGCAGGCCAGGCGTTATAAAGTCAAATCGGGCATTATTGAATACAAAATGACTGGCATGCAAAACGGCAGGGAACTTCTGTATTTCGACAACTGGGGATTACGCGAAGCGAAATACACGCAAACCGAAATATCGGTGATGGGCATGACTCAGAAGGAAAACAAGGTCACCGTACTTGCGGGCAACAAAATCTATACTTACGATCCCGTCAAGCGAACCGGAACAGTCATGGAAAACTCGACAATGAGCAATATGTCGAGCGGCGCCAAAAGCCGGGGCAAAGATATGACCGACATGGGAATGGACATGATTGAGCAGATGGGCGGCAAAAAGATCGGCCAGGAAAAAATTGCCGGCTTCCTTGCCGACGTTTACGAAATCAAGCAAATGGGTACCAAAGCCTGGGTTTACAATGGCGTCACGCTCAAATCCGAAGGCGGGTTCGCCGGGATGAAAGTAAACTCCGAAGCGGTGAAAGCGCAATTTAATATTGAGGTACCCGAAGGTAAGTTGCAAGTACCAACCGACGTTAAGATAACAAAGATGCCCGATATAATGAAGCGTTTAAAAAAATAAGTCTATTGTAAAAATTCCAAGATCGCCTGACGATTCATCGTCAGGCTAAGAAATGAAAGCCGGCTAAAGCCGACTTTAGGCGGCTTTCACACCTGAGCCGGAGGATTCATCCTCCGGCGGTATCTTAACGAAGGAGACTTGAAATGAACAGTTTTATTATGCTCTGCTATTGCACTGTGCTTTTGGCTGTATTACCATCCCATATCCTGGCTCAATCGGAGAACCCGATTCCAAATGCTGGTTTCGAAAGCTGGAACGGTAATAACCCGGAAGGATGGACGGTGGCAAATTTTCCAGGCTCGGAGGTCGTAACACCATCCGGCGAGAGTCATTCCGATATGTTCGCAGCCCGTCTTGCACCCAACATTCTCGGCGCCGGAGTACTGACACCCTTGTTACAGGGAGGCAGCGATCCGGTTAGCGGGATTGCGATTGCCACCCGCTACCAAACGCTTTCGGGCTTTCTCAAATATTTTCCGCTAAACAGTGATTCTCTCTCTATCGAGGTTTTCATGAATATCGAATTCACGACGATCGGAACGGGGCAAATCTCGTTTCAGGACACGGTCTCTTCCTACGTCCAATTCGATATCCCGATCACTTACATGGCTTCGGGGACACCTGACCGGGCCTTTATAAACATCGCTATAAGGGGAGTCGGCAACCAAGACCCCACAGTTGGCACTTACGCTCTCTTAGACGATCTGCAATTTGATTCCAATACTACTTCAGTTGAAGATGATTTGGAACAACTACCCGCAGGTTTTATGCTGAGACAGAATTATCCAAATCCTTTTAACCCGCAGACATCAATCGGCTATGAGTTGGCACAAAGCGAGACGGTCGAGCTTGTCATTTTTAACTTATTTGGGCAAGCAGTTCGCGTGCTGGTGGATGAGGCGCAGCCGGCCGGAGTGCATGAAGTGCGCTGGGATGGAGCCGATGATCTTGGGAATCACGTCGCCAGCGGCTTCTATCTTTATCGCATCAAGGCAGGGGCATTTTCGCAAACAAAGAAAATGCTGCTTTTGCGATAGCATCAAAATCTTCTGTCCCCACGGCGTGAAGCGCGCTTCGAATCAAAGCACTTCACCTGATGCCTCTCCGGCCGAGTCTGCGACTCGACGTCCGCTGCACAGGTGAGTGCCGCGATTAATTGCCTACCCCCCAAAATCAACATAAGCATAAAAACGCCTGCACTTTGTACCCCGGAAGAGCTAATGGAGGTTTAAGAAATGTGGCAAGACCCAATTGTCGAACAAGTCCGCAAACAACGTTTAAAAATCGAAAGGGATTGCGGAAACAATCTTACAGAGATTTTCAAGCAGGCGATGAAAATACAAAAACAAACTACAATACAAGAAAGGTGGTCTCCAAACCATCAAAACTTGATGCAACTGCGACGACATCTGAAGTGCAAGTCCCTCACGATAACTAAATTATTGGTGATTGCGCCAAGATTTAGCGGAACGGTTTCTTTCGAAACCAGCGCGTCACAAACCGCGTCGCTTAACTCAGGAGGGACCATTTGTCCCAGGTCCCACAAAATCATTTGAGTATTTCAAACCTTTGTCTTATCTTGCCTGATCACAATTTCAGCAAATCAGACAAGAAGGCAGCACTATGATCGATCTCACCATCAATGAAGAACAGCTTGAAAAAACCATCGCTCGCGCCCGCGAGCGCGACATCATCATCCCCACCTTTGAACAGATGGTACATCCGGAAAGAATTCCGGCTACCATAAAAGACAAACTCAAGAAAGTCGGCCTCTGGGAAGTCAATCCCCTCAATCTGTTCCGCATCACCTGGAAAAACGAGCGGCGGGACCGCGGCGGCTTGTTTGGCGACGTCAACTATATTGAAATTCCTTCTGAGCTCACAGGCGTGGACGCCCGTATCATCGGCCTGGTTGGCAAATGGTTTCCCACAGGCGCGCACAAGGTGGGCGCCAGCTTTGCCTGTTTGACGCCGAGATTGGTCACCGGCCAGTTCGAGCCTTCCCGGCACAAAGCGGTCTGGCCTTCGACGGGCAATTACTGTCGCGGCGGCGCTTATAACTCGGCTTTGCTTGCATGCGAATCAGTCGCTATTCTGCCTGAGGAGATGAGCCGCGAACGCTTCGAATGGCTGAAAAAGATCGCCGGTGAAGTCATCGCCACGCCGGGCTGCGAATCCAACGTCAAAGAAATCTACGACAAATGCTGGGAGCTGCGCCGGACGCGCGACGATGTCGTCATCTTCAACCAGTTCGACGAGTTCGGCAATTACCTCTGGCACTATCACGTCACAGGACAGGCTATCGAAGAAGCCTTGCAGAAAGAAATGAGCGATAAAGACCGCTTTGCCGGCGTCATCAGCTCGACCGGCTCGGCCGGCACCATTGCCTGCGGCGACTATCTGAAACAGAAATTTCCGCACAGCAAGATTGCAGCGGCCGAAGCTCTGCAGTGTCCGACTTTGCTGCAGAACGGCTTTGGCGGCCACCGCATCGAGGGCATCGGCGACAAGCATGTGCCCTGGATTCATAACGTGCGCAACACCGACGTGGTCATTGCTGTGGATGACCGCGATTGCATGAACCTTATCCGGTTCTTCAATGAGCCGACCGGTCACGATTTTCTGTCCGAGCTTGGCCTGCCCGGCAAGACCATCGACAATCTGCCGCTGCTCGGCATTTCCAGCATTGGCAACCTCATCGCTGCCATCAAGTTTGCACGCTATTTCGAGCTGACGCGCAACGATGTCATATTCACCATTTTCACGGATTCGATGGACCTCTACCTCAGCCGATTGGCTGAATTGCATGAGCAGCATGGCGAGTATACACATGAAGACGCGGTGCGTGACTTCCACAAAAATCTGCTGGCGCTTAAGACTGACGCTATGCTCGAGCTCACCTATCCGGAAAGAAAACGAATTCACAACCTGAAATACTTCACCTGGATCGAACAACAAGGGCGAACGGTCGGGGAATTGAATGCGCAATGGTATGATTATCCGGATTACTGGCACAATATCCAGGCGCAAATCGGACCGATCAACAAATTGATACGCGAGTTCAACGCCCGTACAGGTTTGCTCTCAGCGTGAGGCAGCCTACAAATTTACGGAGGATGAAATGCACGACATTCTGAAAAAAGCAAAACAACTGGAAAGCGACCATGTGCAATTCCTGCGCGATGTTGTCAAATTCCCGCATGGCAGCGGCAAGGAAAGCGAGGTCGTGGCGCGCATCATGCGTGAGATGGAAGATATCGGTTACGATGAAGTCAAAATCGACAAACTCGGAAATCTGTTCGGCAGACTGGGCAACGGCCCGCGTGTGCTCGTCATCGACGGCCACTGCGATGTTGTCGCGATCGGCAACCGCGAGAATTGGGAAGTGGACCCGGTGGGCGGGGAAGTTATCGACGGCGAATTGTACGGTCGGGGTTCGTGCGACCAGAAAGGCGGGCTCACCAGCGCCGTCTACGCCGGCAAAATTCTGAAGGAAATGGGCATGCCCGACGACATCACGCTCTGGGTAGTTTCATCCATCATGGAAGAAGATTGCGAAGGGCTGTGCTGGAAATACATCATTGAAGAAGACAAACTCAAACCCGAAGCCGTGCTCATCACCGAGCCTACCAATCTCAATATCTACCGCGGTCACCGCGGCAGATTGGAAATGAAAGTGCAAGTCGATGGCGTCTCCAGCCATGGCTCGGCGCCGGAGCGTGGCGATAACGCCATCTACAAAATGGCGCCCATCGTCAAAGAAATCGAAGCCCTGCATGCCAGGCTAAAGCATGACGACTTTCTCGGCAAAGGCAGCATCACTGTGACAGATATTCGCTCGACGGCGCCGTCACTGTGTGCGGTCGCGGATTCATGCACCATTCATCTCGACCGGCGTCTGACGGCCGGCGAAACCATAGAGTCGAGCCTGGACGAGATTCGTTCCCTGCCAGCATTCAAAGCTGCCGGCGCCAAGGCCTGGGTGCCGGATTATACCGTCCCCAGCTACACCGGGCTCGAGTACAGCATGCAATCCTACTTCCCGACCTGGGTGCTCGAAGAAAGCCATTCCCTGTTGCAAGCAGCAGTTACGAGTTATAAGAACCTGTTCGACTCTGCACCGAAGGTAGACAAATGGACATTTTCCACCAATGGCGTCGGCATCATGGGACTTTACGGAATCCCGACATTCGGATTCGGGCCCGGCAATGAGGTGTACGCACACGCGCCGAACGAGAGAATTCCGGTCGACCACCTGCACCGGGCAGTTGCTTTTTACGCTGAGTTTGTGAGGAATTTCTGATTGCAGATTGTTGAATCGTCTTGAGATGAAATCATCTATTGAACTTAGTTGGGCTTGAGGCTCAGTTAAAGGAAATGGCATAGCCGTGTAATAGAAAGAAAAGTGCATCTGACAACACACGGAGGAATGAGCCATGGACAAAGAAACTTTGCGCAAACTATATCAACTCAACCACTACACCGTCAAATCGAACACAGACGGCGTCTCTCAGCAGGACAGCCTCCTGCAACCGGAGCCAGCCGGCAATTACATGAATTGGGTGTTGGGACATATCACCGTCACGCGCAATAGCATCCTGGAGCTGCTCGGTCAGCCACCAGTCTTGAAAGATGACGCCAACCGATACGCCCGAGGCTCTGAGGCGCTGAAAGCTGACAACAATCCCGAACCCTTCGATAAGATTCTGTCTGCTTTTCACCGCTCGCAGGAGATGATCGATTCTGCCCTGGCAAAACTCGATAACAGCGATCTGAACAGAACGGTTGCTGATGATGAGACCCTAGGCCATAAGCTCGCTCTGTTCCATTTTCACGAAGCCTATCATTGCGGCCAGGTCGGCTTGCTGCGCCGGCTTTGTGGCAAACCGGGCGCGATCAAGTAGACCAACTCCGGCTCCATCATCAGGTTGACTTTTCGACGCCGATTGCGTAATTTTACGCCGTTATTCGAGAAATCAAAGTGGTTGAAATGTGATGGAGCAGGACACCCAAATAGGCGGCCCCAGCCAGTTCCCGCTGACACAGTGGTCAGCAATTGTCGCCGCCGCCAGTGACGATGCTGACGAAAGAAGTCGCGCTTTCGATGTCATCATACAGGCGTACTGGAAGCCGGTATATAAGACCATCCGCATCAAGTGGCACAAATCTAATGAGGACGCCAAGGATTTGACCCAGGCTTTTTTCGCGACTGCGCTCGAGAAAGACTATTTCAAAGATTTCGATCCGGAAAAAGCGCGCTTCCGGACGTTCTTGCGCACCTGCCTGCACGGCTTCGTTGCCAACAGTGAGAAAGCAGCCAGACGCCTCAAACGTGGCGGCGACCTGCAATTCGTACCGCTCGATTTCGACAGCGCGGAAAACGAACTCTCACAAAGCCGGGCGGCAGAGCAGCAAACCCTCGATGATTATTTCTACCAGGAGTGGCTACGTCATCTGTTTTCCCTGGCCGTGCAATCACTGCAGGCGCATCTTGTGAAGCAAGACAAGAAAATCCACTTCGAGCTGTTTCAACGCTATGATCTCGCTGAAGAACGCGAGAACGTGACCTATGAGGCGCTGGCTGCAGAATATAACCTTCCCGTCACCAAAATCACAAACTACCTCGCTCTCGCCAGGCGAGAATTCAGGCGCACCATTCTGGAAAAACTGCGCGAAATCACCATGACCGAAGCCGAGTTTCGTAGCGAAGCAAGCGTTCTGCTGGGTAGTGGTGTTCATGGGCCGTGACTCATTTAGCATCTGACCGCAAACGGGTCACGAATGCCATTTCCGCGGATTCTAAGCAGGAATCTTCTGCGCAATAGCCATGTGGATTCCGGCTAAGAACATGCCGGAATGACAACGTAAGCGAGTTTCGACCAGACACTATTCATTTGGTTTAGGATTTCGGATTTCTACTGATCATGTTGTTCTCAGCTTCGCCACGCCAGGAGAAGCCGTTTGCATCTTATCCCATTGTATTCAAATGAGCTGGCTGCCTGATAATGTCTTCGATCATCTCCGTCGTGTAGTCGAGCTGCCGGACCTTTCCGACACGCCCTATCGCTGTATTCGAAAAGTCGGGCTTGGCGGTATGGGTACGGTCTATCTTGCCGAAGACAGCAAACTACGCCGCAACGTCGCCCTGAAAATTCTGAATCAGTTCGACAGCGACGGTGACCTCACAGACAGAATGTTGCAGGAAGCGTACGTGATTGCGGCGTTGGAACACCCCGGTATCGTGCCCATCCACGATGTCGGCACACTTGCCGATGGTCGAATCTTCTATACCATGAAATATGTCAAAGGCGAACGACTTGACCAGCAGCTCGAAGATGCTTCCTCCCTACCCGAACTATTGCGCATTTTTCAAAAAGTGTGCGAAGCTGTGGCCTTTGCTCATGCTCATAACGTCGTCCACCGTGATCTGAAGCCAGAGAATATCATGGTTGGGGATTTTGGTGAAGTATTGGTAATGGATTGGGGGTTGTCGAAAGTCTTAGCCCAAAACACAGCGCAACCCATCACAGGGCCGCAACATTCCTATCATGCCAAGACTCGATCTGCTCCCAGGCGCATCCTGCCCATACCGGCTCCCGGCAAAAGTGTCACCGAACATGGTACGGTAATGGGCACCCCGATGTACATGGCGCCCGAGCAGGAGCGTGGTGAAACGAGAGAGATTGATGCACGCACGGATATCTATGCTCTCGGTGCGATTCTAAGTCTCATGCTCGTGAGGCTGCATTGCAAACCTGGCAGTGAAAGCAGCAGCGCCGGCAGTCTCTGGACAAAAGTGAAATCCCGTTTCCACAAGCTGCCAAAGCAACTCCAGGCCATCGCGCAAAAAGCCATGTCAGAACGCAAACAGGACCGCTACGAAAATGCCCTGCAAATCGTGGATGACCTCGAAAACTATCTCACCGGCCTGCCAGTTTCCGCCTACAAGGAGAACGTTCTCGAGACCTTATGGCGCTGGCTCAAGCAAAACAAATTTCTCATATTTCTCATCCTGGTCTATATCCTGGTCCGGCTGCTGATTTTTTTCCTGAGCAATCTGTAAAGGACTTCGGAAAAACGGTTAATGATAGGACAAAGAGGTGCGCAGATAACCGTAAAATCGCAATTCGGAAATTTTGAGCTCATTCGGTTTCCGTGATTCAAATCTAACTAAGAGAGGAGGATAACATGCCAAAACCATTGCTCGGCGTCCTGCTGGGCGCAGCCATTGGCTTCATCGACGGTTTGACCTCATGGTTCACGCCGGAGGCCCACAAGGTATTTGAGATTGCTACCTGGTCTGGCGCCAAAGGTTTGATTGGCGGTCTAATCATCGGCATCTACGCACGCAAAATCGATTCGGTCTCGAAAGTCGTCGTGTTTGGACTTGTAATTGCGCTCCTGTTGTCCTTTCTGGCTGCGCTGGGCAATTATCTGGGAGAAGGTAAACACTACTGGCTCGAAATCATGCTGCCCGGCATGATCACCGGCGCCATTGTCGGCTATGGCGTGCAGAAGCTTGGCGGCAGATCGGGCGTTGCCCGCTCCAACGCCTGAGTTGAAATCTTGATGAAGCCTCAATTGACTTGAAGGAATGGAGGGAATCAGATGTCGAAACCCATACTCGGTCTGATACTTGGCGCCATCCTCGGAGTGGTCGATGGTTTGACCTCTCTGTTTTATCCGGAGGCGGCGCCACAGATCGTCAGCATCATCATGTTTTCCGGCATGAAAGGTCTGCTCGCTGGTTTGATCATCGGCTTGTATGCTCGCAAGGTACAGTCGCTCAAGAAAGGTCTGGTTTTCGGCGCGGTCGTTGGCCTGGTGCTGGCTTTCATCATTGCAGCCATTCCGGATGAAAGCGGCAAACATTACTACATCGAGATCATGACGCCCGGCGCGATTGTCGGCTTTATTCTGGGATATGCGACCCAAAAATTTGGCAAAGCGCCGCAGGAAGCCAGAACAGTCTGAAACGCGACATGTGACCATTGCGGTTGCTTTCTATCATACATCCATTACACACAAAAAAACAAGGAGCAGACAAATGGCAGCACCGGTGGTCTATGTTACTTTTGCGATGTTCGCCGATCCGGAGGGCAATGCCGTCGGCATGATACAAGGTTAATTTCGCGGATTTAAGTACAGGCCTGTCCGCGGTAAAGGTGGGCCTTACGTCACTACAACGGAGGGAGAATTCATGTTTGATCTCAACTACTGGGCAGTACTCGTGGCGGGGCTAAGCTATTGGCTTATCGGCGGATTGTGGGACGCTGGCATTTTTGGCAAACAATACCAGGCCAGTCTGAACTTTGATGAAGCAGAAAAGCAACAAGCTCAAAAAGACTTTCCCAAGGCACTCGCCACACACTTCATCAGCGGGCTGATCACGAGCTTCTTTCTGGCAAACTTTGTGCGCGCCGCCGGCAGCACTTCGTTTGTGACGGGAATTGGCTATGGCGCCCTGGCATGGCTCGCTTTCGCTTTTACCATCAACCTCAATTATCTCATGTTTGAAAGACGTCCTGTGAGCTTGTTCATGCTCAACAATGGCTTCTTTCTCATCGCATTCGCTCTTATGTGCGGCATCCTGTCGGTCTGGCGTTAATGGGTTTTTCATTGCAATAATGCGGCTGCCTCTCTATATTGCATCCTTTGTGGTAATCAAGCCAAGTCAACTTATTTCGGTTTTAGGATTTCGATATAGAGAGGAGCATTATGTTCGCACACAAGAAGCTGATGATAGCGACGGCAATCAGTTTACTCTGCCTGATCCTCGCGCCATACACCATGGCCCAACCCGGGACACCCAACACCTTGCCCAAAGTTGCCGAGGCCTTCCTGGGAACCTGGGTCGGAGAAGGCGAAAATCCGGATGGCGAGCCGTTCAAATCCGAATTAAGTTTTGCCTGGATTCTGAACCAGAATTTTCTGGAAGTGAAAAATGAAATCAATGCCGACGGCAAATCGCAGCAGTACGCCCGCACTTTCTACGGCTGGCAACCGGTGCTGGGGCAGCTCGTATTCTGGTCATTCGACCGCGACGGCGCCATCAACGAAGGCGTGGCGGAACTCTCAGATAACACCCTCAAGCATCAGTGGCGCTCTTTCAGCAAGGGCGGTGAAATCCGCGAATGGCGCTCCACCCTGACCCGGCACGCTCCGGACAGTCTGACCTTTAAGGTGTTCGACAGTCGTGAGCAGGAGTTGTTTTCGGTGGATTATGCAAGACAAAAATCCGCCAAGACATCGGATTGATGAGCCGACAAGACTTCTCTGGCCTTCTTTTTCGAGGATTTCTGGGTTGGCCAACGTCAGCAAACCTTCGCCGATGTCAGCCATGATGAGCCTCTGTAAAGAGCCAACTTGTGGCGCTGCCAGACCGATGCCTTCGTGGGCATACATCAAATCTGCCATGCCGTTCGCTGATACACTCATTCTCAAAGTCATGCATGACCTCTGCACTGATCGCTAAGGCTTCTTCACAGGAACTTGCAGATTTGATTCGCTTTTCTGTGTTGCCGAAGTGTCGTCAAGGTAGGAACGCCGGTTGCCCGACGTCCCCCTTACAGATCCCGGCGTGC
>CAZVSL010000085.1:0-3489 GCA_964629935.1 uncultured Calditrichaceae bacterium
CGCTATTTCCCGCTTCAGCAGAAACAGCACATTGTCAAGATTTGCCTCATAAACGGAGCAGACTTGCCCTGCCAGGGAGACACTTTCCGGCGTCAGGCTCCCTGAACCGGAACTGGAGATGGCGGTCAATTCGATCTTTGCCGGGTTGAGGGGATCAACCCGGCGTGACAATGTTTGATTGAACGAGATGATAACGTGGGCTGCTAGCTGAATCAGATCAGTCGTCCTGGCCCGCTCACTTCCTGACTTCCTGGAGAGGTTGATTTCGAAGCGACAAATCGCTGGCGCCAACGCATCCTGTCTTAAAGCCACATAGCCCGGTGGCAGGGCCGGGTTGAGGTCCAGTACAAAGGCCTGGTTAACATGAACCGGCCACGGTTCAGCGTCTCGCTCGATACCGTGTTCAGTCTGGTCTTGCAGGCAAATCTGCACCTGGCGTGGCAGCTCCAGGCGTGACAAGAACTCCACCAGTGCGAGATAGATAGTCACGGGCGCGACAGAAGAGCCGGACTTATCCTGAGTACTGGCAACATCGGACCGGGTAAAGGGAAGCGAAATCAGCCTGGCCATACCATCGAGGGGGCCCATCTGTACGCGAACCCCTGCAGGAGCAAGCAATTGATGCTGAACCTGCAATGCACGCAACTGTGCGCTAATAGAATCCAGGGATACACCTTCTTCTCCAAGCCGCTTGCTGATGGCACGCAGTGCGGGACCGAAGTTGTCGATATTTCCGCTCAAATGGCTATTGGGTGATTGCATTTCCGTGATAACCAGTGTAACTCTGCTGTTTCCGCTGAGGCTGGCTACAAATGCTGAACGAAAGCATTATCGCACCAGCTCGCGCAACTCAGCCAGCACGCTTTCAACGTGTTGTTCAAACTTTCCTTCCAGGAGCACACCTGCTGCAAATGGATGGCCGCCGCCGCCAAATTTCATGGCAATCTCATTGATAACATAATTGCCCTTTGAGCGCAAACTAATCTTGGTGCGGCCGGTCTCAGTCTCACTGAACATGACGGCTATCTCAACACCTGCGACGACTCTTGGATAATCGGCAAAACCTTCGGTGTCTGCAAGACTTGCGTTGGTGCGCTCGAGCACAGACTTGGTGATCGCAAACCACGCGATCTTGCCGTCAGCTTCGAACCTGAGATTGCCTAACACGTGTGCAAACAGCCTGATTTTGCTGAGACTCTGACGTTCATAAATCCGCTGATAGGTCGTTTGTGGATCGACGCCCTTGTCAATCAAGTCAGCCGCAATACGCATCGCACGCGCACTCGTGTTGGAAAACTTGAAAGACCCGGTATCGGTCAGAATGCTTGTGTAGAGAGCCGTCGCGATGAAGGGTGTAATCCTTCCGCCACAGAATTTAATAACGTGGTAGAGGATTTCACCGGTGGAAGAAGCCTGCTCGTCTATGACCTGCATATCGCCGAATCGCGATGTTTGTGGGTGATGGTCGATGCAAATCTTCTTGATGTCAATATCACGAATGTCCTGCCCCACCTGCCTGAGCCGGTTCCAGTCACTGATATCAAGAATGAATATGTAGTCAGAGGTGAGCAGCGTTTCGCGATGTTGGGAAGAATCATACACGACCATCCTCTTCTCCGGGTCCAGGAAGTCATAGTTTCCTGGCAATGGACTGCTGTTGAAAATATAGACATCCTTGCCCCGACTGTGCAGGAACTCTGCAAGCGCCGCTTCTGTGCCCAAACCGTCGCCGTCAGGATTGACGTGAGTTGTCAGGAGAAATCTTTGACCTTTGTCGATGCATGTTTTTACTCGCTCCAAAGCTGCCGTATCTATGGACACGTTTCATTCCTTTCTACCAACCGTCCGCAGGAGATGCTCATAAATTCACAAATCCTTTACCGTACCCGATGTTGTCATTCGAGTCTAGCGCCTTTATCACGATTGAATTGTTACCGTTCAGTTTTGAGCTAACTTTAATTTCAAATTTTTCGGTTTTGGAATCGCAGATGCTGTCAACAGGATAAACCAGCTCCCACTTTTCAGCATTCAGGCCATATTCGGCGGATTTGACCTTGCTCAGAGCATCCCGCACTGTAAAAGTGATGAACTTATCGCTGCCTCGTTCCACCACCTGGATTTCGGATACTTCCGGGCCGGTATTATCCACGATGAACGGCTCACTCACCTTCTCTGAAGAGAGCACCCGCGCGGGCGGATTGGAGCCATCATCGCGCGCCACCAATTTCACAAGATATTCGCCGTCGGGCATCAGCTCGCTGTCCCATGAGTACACTTTGCCTGTAAAGTCCTCTACCAGTACCTTCCAGTTTTTACTGTCGATGAGCTTGTAATACAAATCATAGGATTGTTTGTCTTTGTTCTCATCCTGCACAATCCAACTGCATGCGCGATAGCCTTTCTGGTGCGCTTTGCGTCCAAAAGACGCCTTCTGGAAACCATTCTTCCCGTTACCGGAACTTTCACCCAGATGGGAGTTGCTGTTGGCGTTACCGCTGGCTTCGGGGTAGTATTCGCCCGGCGGATGGATTCTGACTTGTTTTATTTCAGGGGCGATGTTTTTCTGCAAATATGAGAAGGAGAACTGCCGCAGCCGGGGTGATTGACGACCATTGTTTGATGTCAGAGTGATCTTGAATTGGAAGAATCTGGCAGGCGGGCTTTCAATTGCTTGTCCGCCAGCCTGAGCATACGCTGCTGACCAGGCGCTCCAGGTTCGGTCTGGCTCTTCAGTGTTGCCGGTGCGAGTTTGTATGCGCACAGCGGTATCGGAGCCGACCTCAGCTTCCCAATTTACACTCCCCCACTGCGAGTTCACGCCCGTATCTATAACTTCGGAAACATAAGCGCCTTCCCTGCTAAACTGGTCGCTCAACTGGTACAACTTGCCAGTATTCGAGGTGCCTATGAAAATCTTGCCCGAGGCGTCTTTTTGCAGCAAAGTTATCTGAAGCTCCTGTAGCTTGGCGAGTAGGGACATATCGGCATCAGGCGTCATAGCATACAGCCGTCCATCGTCGCCTGCGCCAAGCAGCAGTGCCCCGGATTTCCTGGCGGTCATGGCATAAATGCGTTCGGATATGGGGGTCTGATACGTCCGTACCGTGCCATCCGGGGAAATTCGGTAGAGCTCGCCCTGCTGTTGTGACCTGTCACCGGCTGTGACCGGTTGCAGCAGGCGTACGACATCCTCCTGAGCGAGGTCCGAACTATCTTCGTCATCCGGGTCTTCTTCTTGTGAACTCTGCCGTCGAACCTGTGGCCGAGCTTGAGAAGCCGCTTCTCCGGTAGCGGCCGCGTAGACCGTTCCGTCTTCGCTGGCAAACAAAGCCGTTATCTCAGTGAGGGGTGAATCATAGATGACAAACGCCTTGCCGCTGTCATCAACGCGCACCACGATGCCCTTATTAGCCGTGCCCACAATCAGGTCACCTTTTGGGCCAACAACAATCTTGCGTACATGTGCGTCGCCGCTTTCGTAGAAAACAG
>CAZVSL010000085.1:3499-14835 GCA_964629935.1 uncultured Calditrichaceae bacterium
GCCGGTTTCTCCGGTTGCCACAAACAGATCACCCTTGCGATCAAAGGCAAGCGACCAGATATAAATATCTGGTGGATCAAACAACACTGTGCCCTCTGTAAGGGTTTTGGCCTCAGCAGATATCTTGTAAACCTTGCCATTGGGCGAGCTGGCCACAAACAGATTATCGTTGTCATCGACTGCGAGTGAATATATGTGGACTTCATCGGCTTCAAAGATAATCGCCGCATTACCCTGCTTGTCAATTTTGTAGACCTGGCCGCTATTTCCACCTCCGACATAAATATTGCCGCGTGAGTCTGAAGCGCCAGCCCAGAGGAAGGGCAAGTCAGACTTAAAAACCTCGTTGATCGCCGGCGCAAGCGTTAGCTCGCCCAGATGATTGATGGAGATGCCGGTCGGCTTGCCGTTCTGAAAATCCTCTTGCTTGTCAAATATCTTGATCTCCGGAGACGAGGCCTGTAAAGGCCAAATCAGCGCAAGCCAGAAGGCCAACAACGTCACGTTTTGAAAGCACTTGCTTTGCATTTAGGGTTCCGCCTATTTTTGTTCAACTTTTAACCAGACTGTTTTTCCACCGGATACAGAATAATTGGTCTCAACCTGGTCTTCCGCCACAACCCGATCGCGTACGGCGGCCAGGGCGCCTGATGCCTTTTGGGATCGCATGATAGACAGGATCGACGGAGGCAGCCCGGGCAATTCTGAGCCTTCCCAGGTAACACCAAGGTCCGGCAACCTGACTTGAAAGAAAACCAGATTATTCCTCTTTCTATTCTTCAGCAAATTCATAAGATGCTCAAAACTCTGAGGCCGGTATTTATGAGGCGCGCTGCGCGTTTCCAGACGGGTCAGGGTGTCGCCGCTTCCTGCGAAGATATTAATTCTTCTGCCCTGTAAGTGTGCGGGGATAGTCAGAATCTGCGAATACTTATGCTGCTCGCCCTGATATTCTTTGACATAAGCTGTTACCGTGACTGCATCACCCGGTTCTACTGTGGTCCTGTCAACAACCACCTTTTCAACAGAAGCTATCCTTCGTTTCGGCAGCGACTCAAAATGCAACTCGATGGATTCGATTTCGGGTTGTTCGTAGGTGTTAGACAACAATGCGCCGATTATGGCAGCGATTTCGCTGGCAGCCTCAGTTGCATCTGTGGTGAACGAAGCCGGTGCGCCCCCGGCGTAATAGTTGTCCAGAAGAATGGGATCATAGCCCTTCAGATTGACCTTGCCATCCAGCTTCAATGTCTGGCCACTCGAGGTGAGGCGGGCCGACTCCAGAGCATTTGTCAAAACAATGCTAAATATCAGCGGCGTGAGGGAATGCAGGCTTCGGTCCTCAGCAATGCGAAAGTTGAACTCAACCCGCTCCATGACCGGAGATGTCAAGCTCAGCCTGAACGGCAGCATGCGAGGCTCTTCGCCATTTACGCCCATTACACCTGTGGAGCGATCCTGATGCACAGTGCCAACTATCTGTGTCATTGCTGAAAGCTTGGTTGACGCCATATAGCTTGAAATTGTCGTCAAAATTTTGGCGTGTCCCATCGGCAGCCCGACAGCGCCGCCATTCATAAAGGGATGCCCCATGCCAATGACCTGCTCACCATCAACATAGGTTACCGTGCCGGTGGCTTGCAAGCCAAGGTCGCCGTCAACTACTACCACAGAATACGCAGCGCCGGGCTCAAACGGTTTGGCGTTCGTCGCTTCTGTGCTTATGCTGCTGCCCCCGCCATGCTGAACTTCAAAGCCGTGGTGACTGAAGATTTTTTCTGCCAGCTCGAGTGCGCCCGGCTCAAAGCCGGAAAACAGCAACGGCGTCTCCAACGGCGCGATATCGCTTTGCCGCTCAGCGCGTCTCTGCTTCAGCCGTTCAGGAATCAGTTTTTCCAGCGATGGCGCCGCTGCACCGACCGCCATATCGACATAATCCCAGTTCGTGCCGCGGTTAAGCGCCAATTCCTGCTTGCGAACCTTCTCTCGTTCCAGGATCTCCAGCATTTGGGCGATTGGCGTTATACCAGCGATGGGCTCTTTCAGGAAAAGCCCCATACGGTACGCCAGCGCCCCAATTAGCTTGCCATCGATATACATCGGACTGCCGCTCATGCCAGCTACCACATTAGTATGGCTGACTTGCTCACCGATTAGCTTGACCAGAATCAAATCCCGTTTTGACCGGAAATTGGGCAAAATATCCAGCACTTCAAACTCGAACGTCTCGATATCGTTGCCGGCGAAGACCGTCTTGCCAACACCGCGCATACCAGGCTCTATCTCCGACACGGGCATTGTGTTTTCACCGGCAAGGCTTCCGGCTACCAATAACAGAATCACAAAGCATAAAACCAGAGGTCTCATAGTTCCAAAGCTCTCAATAAAATTAGCACTACTTCAACGTTAGCCGGAATTATTCAACGGTCCTGAGCATGAATAATTCCGGTTAGTGCAAATAAAACAATATAAGGTAAACATGCACACTCCGGCCCTTGTTCCCCGATTCGGTCTGAGTCCCGAAGCTCAGATTTTAAGGCACAGGTTCAGCTTTCAACAAAGCTCTGCAGGACTTCCGGAAACAGGCAGTTACTGCGACACTGTCAGGCAGCAGGAAAGTCGTCGTCTGAAAACTTAACGGCAGGATACTCTCGCAGTTTGGCTTTGAAAACATCCATGATCTCGTTGAGCCGCTCCCTGGTTTTCGCTTCAAACCGCAGCACCAGCACCGGCTGCGTGTTTGAAGCCCGCACCAATCCCCATCCATCTCCGAACAGGACACGTGCACCATCAATGTCGATGATTTCATAGTCTTGCTTGAACGATGCAGCTAACTTATCGACGATATCGAATTTCTCTTCATCCGAGGCTTCCACGCGAATTTCCGGCGTCGACACGAACGACGGCATTCTCGCCGCTATCTCGGCCAAAGTCTCATCGCTGTTCGAGAGTATTTGTAACAAGCGCCCGGAGACGTAGATGGCGTCATCGAAGCCGAAGTAATCGTCGGCGTAAAAAATATGTCCGGACATTTCGCCAGCGAGTGGCGCGCCGGTTTCCTTCATCTTTGCTTTCAGCAGCGAATGTCCGGTCTTCCACATCAGCGGCTTGCCGCCATGCTTCTCGATCACCTCGGGCAAGGCCTGTGAACACTTGACGTCAAACACGATCTGTGCTCCGGGATGGCTTTGCAGCACTTCCTGGCTCAATATTGCCAGCAACTTATCTGCGAATATCATTTTGCCCTTATTATCGATGACGCCAACGCGGTCGGTGTCGCCATCATAGCCAATACCTGCATCTGCGCCCTCGTCGAGAACTTTTTTCTGCAGGTCGACAACATACTTCGGGACTGTAGGATCAGGCAGGTGATTGGGAAATCTGCCATCGGGTTCACAATAGAGCTCGACAACCTCGCACCCCATCTCGCGCCACAACTGCGGCGCTACAAGGCCGCCGGTGCCGTTGCCGCAATCGATGACAAGTTTTAGCTTCCTGCCTAATTTTAACTTCGATTTTATCATCGCGACATATTCCGACATGATATCTTTTTCGACCACGTCACCGGAACCCTCTGCGAACTTTCCGCTCTCGATGATTTTATGAATTTCCTGTATCTGCTGTCCGTAAACCGGCGCGACTCCTTTTTGGGAGATCTTGAAGCCATTGTATTCGATGGGATTATGGCTGCCGGTTATCATGACGCCGCCGTCAGCGTCGAAGTGTAGAATACCAAAGTAATTGATCGGCGTCAAACTCACGCCAACATCGACAACGTTGATGCCAGTTGAGACCAAACCATCGATCAAGGCATTGCGCAAGCGCGGCGAGGAAAGGCGAACATCGCGGGCGATCACGACTTTCTCCGCCCCCTTGCGCCTGAAAAATGTGCCGATACCTTTGCCCAGCTCCTTCGTGTTCTCATCTGTGAGGTCTTGTTCCGCAATACCGCGAATATCATATTCCCTGAAAACGGTCGCTTTCAGCATTCTTTGCCTCCAATTCTTCTACTATATATAATTGGGTTGCGATTTGTGACGATTTGTCCTGATAATCATAAGACGTCTGTGATGTACTTTACGTAAAACAAAGTACAACCCGGTCTATGCCGTTAAGATCCGGTATGATTTCGGAATGTGCCACACAGTCAGATTTCGCCAGCAGCGCCCGAACAGCGGCTGCCTGGCCGGCCCCAACTTCCACAGCGATAAAGCCGTTCTTTCTGACTAAACCGGGCGCAAGCGCCGCAATACGACGATAGAATTGTAATCCGTCCGCATAGTCCTGTAATGCTATGTCCGGTTCATGGTCCCGTATTTCGACGGGTAGGCTATGGAAATCAGCTGCGGACACATAGGGCGGATTTGCCACTACCACGTCAAACGGAGAGCCGAATTCGTCTTCAATAGATTTACCCATAAAGTCAGCTTTTGCAAAGACAATTCTATGCGCGACGTTATTTAGAATGGCATTCTTTCGAGCAATTTCCAATGCCGAATCCGATATATCCAGGGCCGTGACTCTGGTGCGAGTGTTATACCAAGCCAAAGTAACGGCGATACAGCCAGAGCCGGCGCCGATATCTAATATAGAAATATTCTGCCTGGAAGCAAAGTGAGTTTCACACAAGGCAAGCACTTTTTCAACCAGAATCTCAGTTTCAGGTCTGGGAATGAGCACGCCGGGCGCAACCTTAAACGGCAAGGACATGAATTCGGTCTCACCGAGCAGATATTGCAACGGTTCATGCCGGGCGCGCCGGGCAACCAACTGCCGGAATAAGCGCAACTCTTCGCCATTGAGATGGTGGTTGCTTCTTGAGTAGAGCAGGGCGCGTTCAAGGCCGAGCACTTTGCCCAGCAAACGCTCTGCATTCAACCTCGGATTTTCGATATGATGGTCGGTGAGATAGGCAGCAGCCCAGGTCAACAGCTCTGAAACAACGTTTGAGTTGGATGCAATGCGGTGCAGCGCCATTAGCCTGCTTTCTTTAACAGTTCCGTTTGTTCTGCCAGGCGCAATTGCTCGGTAACTTCGTTGAGATCGCCGTCCATAATTTCGTCCAGACGATACAGGGTCAGACCGATACGATGGTCTGTAAATCTGCCCTGGGGGAAATTATAGGTGCGAACTTTTGCACTGCGGTCGCCGGTACTGACCATGGAACGGCGACTTTGTGTCAGTTTTTCCTGTTCTTCACGCTGTTTGCGTTCAAACAGGCGGGCGGTCAGCACCTTCAAAGCTTTGGCGCGGTTCTTATGCTGCGATTTTTCGTCCTGGCAGGTGACTACCATGCCTGTAGGTAAATGGGTAATGCGCACAGCAGAGTCGGTGGTATTGACACTCTGTCCGCCCGGACCGGAAGAACGATACACGTCAATCTTCAGCTCGTTCGGTTCGATATCTATTTCCACTTCCTCGGCCTCAGGCAGGACCACAACAGAAGCAGCGGAGGTATGAATGCGACCGCTGGTTTCTGTCTTAGGCACGCGTTGCACCCGGTGCACGCCGCTTTCATATTTCATAGTGCCGTACACACCCTCGCCTTTCAGGAAAAAGATGATCTCTTTGAAGCCACCAACGCCTTGCGCGTGAGAGCCAAGTATCTCCAGGCTCCACCTGTTGCGCTCGGCAAAACGGCTATACATGCGAAAAAGATCCCCGGCAAACAACCCTGCTTCGTCACCGCCAGTGCCTGCCCGGATCTCAATGATAGCATTTTTAGAATCGTTGGGGTCCTTCGGAAGTAGCAGAATTCTCAACTCCTCTTCCAATGCAGCTTTGCGGGCTTGCATCGTTTCCAGCTCCTGCGATGCCAGCTCGCACAGCTCATCATCATCTTCGTCGGCGAGCACTTTTTTGTCCTCTTCGATTGTCTCCAGGACCTTCTTGTAATCTCTGAAGGTCTCGACCGTCTTGTCGAGGCCGCTTTTTTCCTGAGCAACCTTTCGATACCTTTGCGGATCCTGGGCAACTTCCGGGTCCACGAGCTCATCACAGAGCTCTGCATAGTGATTTTCTAATTTTTGCAATTGCTCTAACATAATCAAATCCTTACGGCCTGATCTGCCTCCTGCATCGGTGCGACTTTCTCCTCCGCATCAAAAATCACATTCTTATGCTCCCGGATATCCATTCCCAAAGCAGTCTTGAGCGCGACAATGGCTACTTCCAACTGTGCCTCGTCCGGCTCCCTGGTGGTCAGCCTTTGCAACCAGAGCCCGGGTAATATGAAGGGCCGCCAAAAGCTGCTCCTGGCGCCAGCTTCAGACAGCCGAATGAGCTCGTATGAAACGCCCCCGATCACCGGGATCAAAGTTAGACGCAGCAAGCGGTCAGAAATGCTCTCGGGCTTCCCAAGCAGCATGAACACAAAAATGCTGACAATCATCACGATGAGCAGAAAGCTGGTACCACACCGCGGATGAAACCTGGAGAGGTCTTTTGCGGCAAGGGGCGTCAACTCAAGATTGCTCTCAAATGCAAATATGCTTTTGTGCTCAGCGCCGTGGTACTCAAATACTCTGCGAATATCTTTCATCATCGTGATCAGAAAAAGATAGGCAAGAAAAATGAGCAGACGGAAGAGGCCGTCTATGAGATTGAACGTCACACCGGTTTCAGCGCCAAACCAATCAGTGAGAATGAGCGGCACGTAGAAAAACAGGAAAAGTCCGATGGCGAAAGAGAAGCAAACGGTCAAAAACAGCCACGCTTTTTCCCAAAACGAACGTTTTCCGTTCAGCGCCGGACCGGTATCAGCCTTGCCATTTGTATTGCTGTCTTGCTTTTCGTCCTGAGCCGCGACATCACCGGAAAATGTCAGCGCCATCACACCCAGGATCAGCGACTCGACCAGAACAAAGGCGCCTCTCAGAATGGGCATGGCAAATAGTTTATGTCGCCGCACCCACGATACAAAGGGCTTTTTGCGAACCAGGATACTACCATCTCGGCGGCGGACCGCCACCGAATAAGCGTCCTTGGAACGCATCATCACGCCTTCAATTACTGCCTGGCCGCCAATTTGGAGTTTTTTTTCTTCCATCAAGGTGTCCCGTGTTTGGGGTCAAGGATAAAAAAAACGGAATGAGCGCAAAACTACTCATCCCGTTCTTAATTATTATTCTGTATAGGCTATGACTTCGAGGCAGCTTCTTCTTTTTTATCCTCTGCTTTATCCTCTGCCTGTTCTTCTTTATTTTCAGCTTTGCCGCTGGCGGACTTCTTTTGGTCCATGCCGTACTTTCTCATAAACTTCTCTACCCGGCCAGCAGAGTCAATCAGTTGCTGTTTGCCGGTGAAGAAAGGATGGGAAGCACTGGTGATTTCAAGCAAGACAAGCGGATACTCCTTGCCATCACTCCATTTGATTTTCTCTTTGGATTTCTTTGTCGACCGGGTTAGGAAAGCGAAATCGGATGAGGTATCCTTGAACACGACAAAATGATAATCCGGATGAGTATCACGTTTCACGTTTTTCTCCTTGATTGCGCTCGAAAACTAATTCAGCATGTCAGGTTTTGTGCACATAAAAATTCAAGCATAGAATATACAAAATGAGGCCAGTAATTGCAAGCGCTTTTGTATATTCCGGATTTATGTGTTCATCGAATCCAGGAATTGCTTGTTGGTCTTCGTGCCTCTCATTCTCTGAAGCAGAAACTCCATGGCTTCAACCGACGTCAAGTCAGCCAGGAACTTGCGCAATATCCAGACTCTGTTCAACTCGAATTCGTCCAAAAGCAGCTCCTCTTTCCGCGTTCCGGAACGATTCACATCAATAGAAGGATAAATACGACGGTCAGAGAGTCGGCGGTCGAGCTGCAATTCCATATTTCCAGTACCTTTGAATTCCTCAAAGATAACTTCGTCCATCCGGCTGCCGGTATCGATCAAAGCAGTTGCAATGATGGTCAGGCTGCCGCCTTCTTCAATGTTTCTGGCAGCGCCAAAGAATCGTTTTGGCCGTTCCAAGGCCGTGGCATCGAGACCACCGGAGAGGATTTTACCACTATGTGGTACGACTGCGTTGTGGGCGCGTGCCAATCGCGTGATGCTGTCTAGCAGGATTACGACGTCCTGGCCGAATTCAACCAGTCGTTTCGCCTTTTCCAGCACCATATCGGATACTTGCACGTGGCGATCGGGGGGCTCATCAAATGTTGAGCTAATGACCTCCGCTTTTACCGACCGCTCCATGTCTGTGACCTCTTCCGGGCGCTCATCGATGAGCAGGACGATCATTTTGATATCAGGATGGTTGTCGGAAATGGCGTTGGCAATCTTTTGCAGCAGAATGGTCTTGCCGGTTTTGGGTTGCGCCACAATCAGACCACGCTGTCCCTTTCCGATTGGTGTAAGCAAATTCATCACCCGCGACGAATAGTCGGTGGGTTTGTGTTCGAGGTTAATTTTGAATTCAGGATACAGAGGTGTGAGATTGTCAAACAGTATCTTCTTTTTCGCCTCGTCGGGATTCTCAAAATTGACGGCTTCGACTTTCAGCAGTGCAAAGAAGCGTTCGCTTTCCTTCGGAGGTCTGATTTGGCCGGAAACAGTGTCGCCGGTTTTCAGGCCGAAGCGTTTGATCTGAGAGGGCGAGACATAGATGTCATCGGGTCCGGGGAGATAATTGTAGTCGGGCGATCTCAAGAAGCCATAGCCATCTGGCAAGACTTCGAGTACTCCTTCGGCAAAAATCAGCCCTTCTTGTTTCGTCTGTTCTTCAAGAATCCGAAAAATCAGCTCCTGTTTCTTCAATCCTGAAGCGCCGCTAACATTTAAGTCCTGCGCCATCTTTGTGAGTTCGGAAATTTTTAACGACTTTAATTCGACGATTTCCATGAGAACTAATCCTTGATTTGAAAAATTAAATGGGTGGTTAGCACTTGTTCGGAACCAGTAAAGGAGATTCGGAACTTACGAGTCAGTATTTTTATGTGGAAATGATTTTAAAGTGGTAGACGTAAAGCGCAGTTGTTTAAGAACATACTATTGCTGGTTATCGAGAATGAATTTGTGAACTTAAGAACCCTTTGAGATTGAAAACACGCGATCCGCTGAACATGTTTCCTAAAAAGGAGATTTGATACAATTTAGAATTCATTTTGGTTGGATGATTTCAGGAAACATCGAAAAAACGAAAACCCACTTATACAACCACTTTCACATTCACATCATTAGCAACAGGCCATCGTGAAAGAACAAGAACATTTAAACTAAGATAAACGACGGGAACTGAGTTTGTTGGGAAAATTGGCCGGGCTGTTGAAAATGCTGCGTAATGTAGCTAAATGATGGATTATTGTCAAGTGTTTTTATGAAAATTTAAAAACTCACCCACCACAAAATGCGAGCCGGTTATACAAATCAGACCGCGGTCGCCCGCCTGAGAATAAACCTGCGACATGCCCTGGCGAAAATCCGGCAGTATGCTTATCTGCTCGGTGTATTCACGACACACCCGGGCTAATATCTCCGCCGGCAGACCTCGATCTGACAACGGCATCACTGCGAAAATATGATCGGCCTTTGCGGCTATGAGTTTAACCATATCGCGGTAATTTTTGTCCTTCAGTATCCCGATGACAAAAATCAGTTTCTCGAAACGATACAAATCCGTCAGACCATGAATAAGTTGTTCGATAGCGGCCGGGTTGTGCGCGACATCCACGACGACAGCAGGGCTTGTGCTTACTTTTTGCAATCTCCCCGGCCACCTGACCTGCTCGATACCGCGCTGAATGGCATAGTCTGGAACAGCAAGAGCGGCCTCCTGCTCAAGCAGGGCTGCCGCCGCAATTGCAAGGGTGGCGTTGTTCAGTTGCACTCTCCCGGCCAGCGGAAGATACAAATCTGACATTTGGCCGCTATTCAGGCTGATCTTGAAACGGGAGCCACTTTCGACGACCGTGTAATCGGCCAGTTGACATATCTTACTTGCTTCAAACAGCCTGGCGTTTCTTTGTTGACAAACCTGCCGCAGCACTTGCATTGCTTCGGGCAACTGCGTCTGCGTCAGGCAGGGTACACCGGGTTTTATTATCCCACACTTCTCTTGGGCTATCTGTGCCAACGTTTGCCCCAAATGCTGAGTGTGATCGAAATCTATTGCTGTGATCACGCTGAGTACAGGCAGGATGATGTTTGTGGCATCGTAGTTACCACCAAGGCCCACTTCAAAGAAGGCGATATCGACGCGGCGATCAGAAAAATACTTCATGGCGATGGCAGTCAAGGCTTCAAAAAATGTACTTTGCAAGGAATCAAAATCAGGTCTCATTTCCGTGACGTATTTGTGCAGGTCTTCGTCGCTTATCTCCTGACCATTTACACAGATTCGCTCTGTGACATTGACGAGATGGGGCGACGTATACATCCCGGTGCGGTAACCTGCTTGCCGACAGATCGACTCCAGAAGCGCAACCGTCGTGCCCTTGCCATTGGTGCCAGCAACATGAACGCACGTATAGTCTCTGTGCGGCTCCCCCACAGCCCGCGCCAATTCACTGATGGTCTGCAGCCCCAGTCTCCAGCCAAATCGCTGCAGGCCTAGCAAATAAGGATATGTCTCAGTCTTGAACAAATTGGCCATAGTTCAAACAATGTTGGTAAACACTGTGCAATAATTTACCATCAGCGGGCATGTTTTTGCATGATGGCAATGTGTCACGCTGTCACATCCAGGCCAAACTTCCGGAGAGTTCGGGCGTATAACTAAAATCATGCGAGCAACGGTCATTATTTTGACTCGACTTAGCTCAATATCCATACAGAACGACAAAACGAGAAAGAGTGATGGCAAATCTATCACTTAAGAAAACAAAAAACAACTATGATTGGCATATATTTTGCAAATTCCTACTCAACTTGTAAATTTATTTAACACACTGACTTAGACACCTTGGATACTCGACTCACAATTTACCTTATTTTCACCCTCATCGTCACGCTATTTTACAATACGTTGCTCCACGCCGGTATAAGCGGAACGCTCTCTGGCAAGATCGTTGACAAAGAAACCGGACAAGTCCTGCCTGGTGCTGCAATCGTGGTCGAGGGCACAACCATGGGCACTATGGCCGACAAGAATGGCCACTTCATCATTTATAATATTCCGGCGGGCCTGTACGATGTCAGCGCCAGCATGATAGGCTATACAAAGCTGACAATTAAAAACGTCAAGATCAATATCGATCTTGACACCGACCTCCAATTCGAACTCTCGACCGAAGTTCTTCCGCTTGAGGAAGTCGTTGTTACAGACCGGCGCAAGCTTATCCAAAGTGAAATCACCGCTTCCACCTATTTCATCTCCGGAGAGGAAATCAACG
>CAZVSL010000086.1:0-14493 GCA_964629935.1 uncultured Calditrichaceae bacterium
GCGGTGCACACCATGATTACGATGCCGCTGCACGTCTGTTGAAGGAACGAATTCTGGCAGAAATCGAGCGTTTAAGCAAGCTTTCGCAGGAAGAGCTGGTGCAGGCTCGTATCGACAAGTATGCCAAAATGGGATTCTATAAAGAAGAGTAGCAGCTATCGCGAGCGCAGTGAATATAGAGCAGTTTCCTTTGGTCGATGTTCTGGTTCTGAATTATAACGGTCGCAGGTTCTTGCAAGACTGTTTTGCCTCGCTACTTAAGTCGACGTATCCGAACTTCGAAATATATCTCGTCGATAATCATTCCACAGATGACAGTGTGCAGTACACCAGACGCGCCTTTCCCCAGATTCACGTTGTGGAGACCGGCGCCAACGGCGGGTACAGCCGCGCATATAACATCGCTTTCCGGCATGCCAGAGGCAAATATTTCGTGTTGCTGAACAACGACGTCACGGTTGAACCGGATTGGCTGGGCTACCTGGTGGCGGCTGCCGAGGATGATGACCAAATCGCCGCCTTGCAACCCAAGCTGCTCTCGATGTTAGAACCCACCCGTTTTGAGTATGCCGGCGCCGCCGGCGGCTTCATGGACAAATATGCATTCCCGTTTCTGCGCGGTCGCGTATTCTATACGATGGAAGAAGACCGAGGCCAGTATGACAAAGGCGTCGATGTGTTCTGGACCAGCGGTGCAGCAATGTTTGTCCGCGCTGACGCCCTGCGGCAGACGGACCTGCTCGATGAGGATTTTGTGCACCACATGGAAGAGATCGATCTGTGCTGGCGCTTGCTCTTGCTTGGCCACCGGCTTCGCGTTGTCCCGGCATCGAAGATATATCACTATGCTGGCGCCACTATTGCCCCGGATAGTTTTAAGAAGGTATACTGGAATTTTCGCAACAGTTTGTTCATGCTGATCAAGAACTTTGAGGCGACTAATCTTCTCAAGGTCTTGCCTGTTCGGGTCTTGCTTGATGTGGTTTGCTTGCTCGGCGCGCTTGCAAGAGCCGATGTCAAGAAGGCTTTTGCCGTTCTGAAGGCGCATGTCTGGCTGCTCACACATCTGCCGCTTGTGCTCAACAAACGCCGGCAGTCACAGCGACGCCGGATCATCAGCGATGCCGACCTACAGAATCTGATTTATGACCGCAGTGTGCTGCTGGCTTATTTTTTGAGAGGCAAGAAGACCTACACGGCGCTGATGAACGGAACCAAACAACAGGAAAGGACGGCCTATGGCATTCAGAATTGAGTCTGTGCATTTGGATGCAATCAAAGTCGTTGTCTCAGATGTATTCGAAGATGAAAGAGGCTTTTTTATGGAAGCCTACCGGGCTGATAAGTTTCAGGAGCTGGGATTGCCGCACGAGTTCGTGCAAGACAATCATTCCCGGTCACAGCGAAACGTGCTGCGCGGGCTGCACTTTCAATGGCAGCCGCCTATGGCCAAGCTAATGCGCGTCACGTTCGGCGAGGCGTTTCTGGTTGCCGTAGATATTCGCAAGGGCTCGCCAACATTAGGGCAATGGTATGGCGAAGTTGTGTCTGCGCAGAACAAAAAGCAAATTTTTGCTCCGGCTGGCTTTGCCCGAGGTTTCTGCGTTCTGTCTGACTTTGCAGAAGTCCAATACAAGTGTACTGGTATCTATAACCAGGCATGCGAATCCGGTATTCGTTGGAATGATCCTGAGATAGGGATAGCGTGGCCTGTCAAAAATCCGATAGTCTCGGAGAAGGATGGGCAGGCGCAAACCCTGGCGGAATGGCTCGACAACCCCAATTCGGACCATTTCAAGTTCTGATGATGGAAGCAATCTAGCTACGCTGCAAGATGCCGCGCTGGAAATTTGGAAATGGATAAAACAGGAGAATGTGAAACGTGAGATTGTTGATTCTTGGCGGAGGCGGCTATATCGGCTCCGCTCTGGTACCAAAGCTGCTTGAACGCGGCTATGACATCGACGTTGTCGATGTGTTCTGGTTTGGCGACCACCTGCCGGCTGAAGTGACGCGCATCAAAAAAGACGTGTTTGATCTTACTGAGGATGATTTGCGTGGTTATGAACAGCTCATTTTTCTGGCCGGACTCTCCAATGATCCCATGGCTGAGTACTCGCCGGGCAAGAACTTTATTTATAATGCCTCGGCGCCGGCATATCTGTGTTACATTGCCAAGCGCGCTGGTCTGAAGCGGTTTATCTACGCCGGCACGTGCTCAGTTTATGGCTATACCGAAAACAAGCTGTATGATGAAGACTCGCCGGCTGTGTCCAATTATCCCTACGGTATTTCGAAATTGCAAGGTGAGCAGGCTGTGATGCAAATGCAGGATGGCTCGCTGTCCGTGATTTGCTTCAGGCAGGGAACCGTCTGTGGCTTCAGCCCGCGTATGCGGCTCGATCTCGTTATCAATACTATGTTCAAGACGGCCATGCAAAACGGCGTTATCACCGTGAACAACCCGTCAATCTGGCGTCCGATTTTGAGTATACAGGATGCGTGCAGCGCCTATATTCGGGCCGTGGAGGCCAACGAAGCAGTTTCGGGCATCTTCAATGTGGCCTCGGGTAATTACACCGTTGGCGAAATGGCTGATTTGGTGAAAGCCGGGCTTGCGAAGCAGAAGTCTGATATCAAACTCGATATTCGACATATTAAAGATATCCGCAATTACAAAGTCAGCTTTGAGAATGCACGCAATGTTCTCAGTTTCAAGCCGCGTTATGATATCGATGCCATCGTACAGGACTTGATTACCAACTACGAAAAATTCAAAGATTTCGATAACCCGAACTACTATAACATCGAAGTATTCAAGACCCTGGATGCAAAGGGTAAGACCAGGAGGCTGGCCAGATGAAGGTTGCCGTCATTGGCGCGAACGGACAGCTTGGTACAGATATAGTCGCGCGCTTCGCTCAGCATCACCAGGTTGTCGCCCTGACCCATGATGACATCGAGATTACGGACATCGATAACGTCAACAAGATACTGCGCGACATGCGGCCTGACCTGGTCATCAATACCGCTGCCTTTCACAATGTGCCGGTCTGCGAGCAGCAGCCGGAGCAGGCTTTTCGTGTCAATGCCATCGGCGCCTTGAACCTGGCCAGGGTCAGCACAGACCTCAACAGCATACTTGTCCATTTTAGCACAGACTATGTGTTTGATGGCAAGAAGAAGTCTCCGTACCTGGAAAGCGACTGCACACATCCTTTGAACATCTACGGCTTGACGAAGCTTGACGGTGAGACGCTCATTCAAAATCACGCTGAGTGTTGTTTTGTCATCAGAGTCTCTGGCATTTATGGCAAGACGCCATGCCGGGCCAAGGGCGGAAATTTTGTGATGACTATGCTGCGCCTCGCCCGCGAGAGACCGGAAGTTCGTGTGGTGGATGATGAAGTGCTGACCCCAACCGCCGTGGATGTGATCGCGGAAAATACATTTGAGCTTGTGCAGACCGAGGCGTTCGGTCTGTATCACATGACCTGTCAGAAAAGCTGCTCGTGGTATGAATTTGCGCGAGTCATTTTTGACGAGCTGCAGCTCAAAACGCCTCTGAGTGCGTGCAGCAGCGATGCGTTTCCCAGTTCAGTGAAACGACCATCCTACAGCGTTTTGGATAACCACAAGCTTCGCGCTATCGAATTAGACCGGATGCCACACTGGCGTGAGGCCCTGGTTAACTTCTTGAAAAATTACGTGAATAACTCTTGACTATTTGGGTTTTTTCCCTTAACTTTTTGAGATTTATTTGCTACACATGCTGAATGCCAAAGGGTTTCTTAAAGGACGCAGAGATGAGAGCGAGGTGGTACTACCCGGTTTACGACTTTTTTTTGATGTTTCTCTGAACGTCTTTGCTGAGGAAGCCTGATTAGAATTAGGCTTTTTTTTATGTCTTACAGAATTCAGTTACAGAATTTCGAAGGACCTCTCGATCTGCTTCTCTTTCTGATAAAGAAAAATGAAGTGGATATCTATGACATTCCTATTGCTGCCATTACGCAGCAGTATATGCAATATCTCGAAGTTCTCGAGATGCTGGATCTCGACAACGCCAGCGAATACATTCTGATGGCTGCCACTCTTATCCGAATTAAGGCGCAGCTTCTGTTGCCAAAACCGGAGCTCGAAGATGATGACGAAGAGGACCCGAGACGTGAGCTCGTGCAACGATTGCTCGAGTATCAGCGCTTTAAGGATGTCTCAGAAGATTTGGGTGAGTTGGAGATAGAGAGCCGTCATTACTTTAAGGCCAGAAATCTCTATTTCGACAAGGATGAGCCGGAAGAGGAAGGTGGTCTGGAGCAAAGCGAGGTGAGCCTGTACGATCTGATGGCAGTCTTCGTCGAAGTATTGAAGCGTGTACCGCCCGTCACTGAGCATACTATAGAGAGAATCCCGGTAACCATCGAAGATCAATCAAAAGCTGTGCTTGATTTCCTGGCAGGTAAGGAACGCGTTCTGTTTCGGGATTTGCTTATGGCGCAGGTGAAGGAAAAGATCATCTTGATTGTAACGTTTATCGCAATATTGGAGCTGGTGAAAAGCAGGCAGGTGGCGTTGAATCAGAACGAACCTTTCAGCGAGATCTGGATTAACAAAACCGCATGAAGCAGGCGTATCAAAAACAAGTCATAGAGGCGCTCATATTTGCCAGTGACGTTCCCATCTCAGAAAACAAGATAGCATCGATTGTTGATGAAGTTACGCCGGGCACGGTGAAGCAAATCGTCGATGAGCTCAATACCGAGTATGCCAATAACAAGCGCTCTTTTTTCATAACGCGTGTGGGCGGCGGATATCAAATCCACACACGCCGGGACCTGGCGCCATGGTTAAAGAAGCTGTATAAGGGCCGGATGAAAACCCGTCTGAGCCAGGCAAGTCTGGAGTCACTGGCGATCATTGTGTTCAAGCAACCCATCAGTCGCGTGGAAGTCGATGCCATTCGCGGCGTAAATTCTGGCGGCGTCATCAAAAACCTGCTGGAAAGAAATCTGATCACAATCGCCGGCCGGGCCGAGGGACCGGGCAAGCCCTTGCTTTACGGCACCACAAAAGAATTTCTGAGCTATATGGGCATCAATGACATCAGCGATTTGCCCAAGCCAAAAGAAATTGCGGAAATTATGGGAAAACTCCAGGATGGCGAGGGTATTCCCGACAACATAATGGATGCACTGACTGAGATCGATGACAGCGAATCACAAGGCGACAGCGAAGCCAGCCTACCCGCCGCCGAAGGCGAAGGCGAGCAAACGGTTGAAAACAGCAATGGCAAGCGAGACGGTCAGGTTGAATAAATATCTGGTCGATTGCGGCGTTGCCTCCCGGCGCAAATGCGACGAACTGATTGCAGCCGGCAGTGTTTCCATCAACGGCGAAGTCGTACGAAGCCCCGGTAGCCGCGTCAACACAGAGTCGGATGAGGTAAGATTGCACAACAAACCGGTCAGGCCGCTCAAGAGTTATGAATACATCTTGTTGAACAAGCCAAAGGACGTCATTACAACAATGTCCGATGAACGGGGACGTCGAACCGTGCTGGATTTCATTAAGTCAAGAAATCGCGTCTTTCCCGTCGGCAGGCTCGACCGCGACACCACCGGTGTGCTGCTCCTGACCAATGACGGAGACCTTGCCTATCGATTGATGCACCCTAAGTTTAAAGTCCAGAAGACCTATGAAGTCATGTTAAACGCGCCCCTCAAACGCAGCGATCAACTCAAGCTGGAGCAGGGTGTGGAGCTAGAAGAAGGCATCACTTCTGAATGCACGGTCATGCTCGATCCTGTAGATCAGAAATTTGTGCAAATGACCCTCCATCAGGGATGGAAGCGTCAGATCAAACGCATGTTCGAAGCGCTGGGCTACCGCGTCGTCAACCTCAAGCGCGTTAAATTCGGATTCCTGGATGCAAGAGGCTTGAAACGCGGACAATGGCGTTTTCTCACCGGCAGCGAAATTGAACGATTGAAGAGACTGTAGACATGGAAATCGGAAACAAGAAAGTCATGGTTTTGGGTGGATGGGGATTAGTTGGCATGGCCATTTGCCGCAAGATTCTGGAGGAGCAGCCAAAAGAGTTAATCGTGCTTTCGCTCAACGAGTGGGAAGCCAGGGAAGCTTGCGAAGAATTGAAAGCCACTCATGAGGTTGAGACAGAAATCAAGCCCTACTGGGGCAATATTTTTGTGCGGGACAAGATGCAGGGCCTGAGCCGCATTGAAATCCTGGAGAACGAACAGTATCGAAATTGGCTAATTGAAGACACGATGGAGGAATTGAGCGAGCCGGTTTTACAGCGCTCATACTTGTTCCAGACTATCGATAAGTATCGGCCTGACATCTTGATCGACTGTGTCAACTCAGCCACGGCTGTGGCGTATCAGGACGTGTTCAGCGGCTACTACAACCTCAAGGGCGAGCTCAGGGATTTCAAACAAAACAAGTCCTATTCGGAAAAGTTTGTAGCTGAAATCGAGAAAATTCTGTGTACTCTGTATGTGCCGCAATTGATTCGGCATGTTCAGTTATTGTACGAAGCCATGCGTCGCTCCAAGACTGGCTTTTATGTAAAGATCGGTACAAGCGGCACGGGCGGCATGGGGCTTAATATTCCTTATACCCACTCTGAGGAGAAGCCATCTCGTACCTTGCTAAGCAAATCGACCGTCGCCGGTGCACACAGCATGCTGCTGTTTTTGATGGCGCGCACACCAGATGCGCCGATTACCAAAGAGATAAAACCGACTGCTGCCATCGCATGGAAAAAGATTGCCTACGGCGAGATCAAAAAAGGCAATAGACCGATTGAACTCTACGATTGTCCGCCTGAGAATGCCGTTGATTTGACCGACAAGCTCACATTGCATGATGAGCAGCATTCCGTCAAACTCGATGAGAATAATCTGAAATCAGTATTTGTGGATACAGGTGAGAACGGCATTTTTTCTTACGGCGAATTCTCCGCGATTTCATCTTCCGGCCAGATGGAGCTTGTCACGCCTGAGGAGATCGCCCGCAACGTGGTGTACGAAATCAGAGGCGGCAACACAGGTCATGATATTATTAATGCGCTGGATAACGCCACCATGGGGCCCACTTATCGCGCCGGCTTGATGCGGCACGCCGCCCTTTCGAAGATGCAAACGTTGATGGATGAGCACGGCTGCGACAGCGTTGCGTTCGAGCTGCTTGGTCCGCCAAGGTTAAGCAAACTGCTGTATGAGGCCCATCTCCTCAAGAAAGTCTGCCGTACTATGGAGGTCATACGCGAAATGGATGCTGACGATGTCGCAGAAAAGGCCGAGGCATTCATTAGCAATGACAAGGATCTGCGCGCCTCAATCCTTTCGATCGGTATCCCGATTTTGTTGAAAGACGGGAAAAAGCTGCTGCGCGGTCCGTATATCAAGATTCCCCCTTTTCGTGGCCAGAAAGAATTTGATCCCACCGCTGAGAACATCGAGCAGTGGGCCAAAGAAGGCTGGGTTGATTTGCGTCCCAGGAACATGGAAGCCTGGAAACAGCGTATCGAGAAAATCTTTGAAGAGATCGAATCTATACCACCTCATGATACCAGTTCGCGGTTTGATCGCGACCGCAACTACTGGCTAGAAGACAACGAGTTAAATATTGGCAAAGTCGTGGGCTGGCTATTCTCCATCGAGGAGCAGGGCTTGCGCATGAAGGATTGATTTCATTTATTCTTGGAAAAGACGCACGTCATTGCTATAGATGGGCCTGCGGGCTCCGGCAAAAGCACAGTGGCCAGGTCTGTGGCCAGAAGGCTGGGAATTCTCTACCTGGACTCAGGAGCGGTCTATCGCACCGTTACGCTGCTTTTGCTCAGGAACCGGATAGATATCACGAATCAGGATGAGACGATTGCAGAGCTATTGAGATCTGTCACCATAGATATTGAGGATCAGCAGAACGGAAATCGGGTACTTCTCAATGGCGAAGATGTGACCCGTGAAATACGCTCACAGGAAGTTACAGCGTACGTGTCCACTGTGTCAGAGGATCGCCGGGTTCGGAGTTTGGTGAATGATATATTGCGCGATATCGCTGCCGGCCAGACGGTTGTTTTGGACGGACGCGATATCGGAACGGCGGTTTTCCCGGATGCGGATTTGAAGATTTTCATGGATGCTTCTCTGAGTGAGCGGGCAAGGCGACGTCACAATGAGCTGACAGAAGCCGGCAATCAGGTTGAGCTTGCAGCCGTTAAGAATGATATCCTGCGCCGGGACAAGCATGATTCTGAGCGCGAGCTGGCGCCACTCAAGCTAGCTGAAGATGCCATCATGCTTGATACGACCAATCGAACAATTGATGAATGTGTAGAATTTATTGTAAATAAGAAAAAGAATATCGAACTTCAAACTTGACTTAGGCATTAGAATATTTTTAAGGAGGTTAATAAAATATGTCGAGTATTCAGGATCAACAAACAAACAGCAGAAATCCTATGGAAGGAGGTGATTCGAACATTACTGCGCTCAATGACACTGCAACAGTAAAGCCGGATGCTGACGAAAGAATGGTCACTCTGGAAGAGCTTGATGATGATTTCGAGTATTCAGAGGATGAATATAACGAATTGATGGATCTCTATGATAAGACTCTGACCGATTTCGTCGAGGGTGAGCTTGTCGTCGGCAAGATTCTGGCTGTTGGCGAAAAAGAAGTCGCCGTGGATATCGGCTTTAAGTCGGAGGGGGTTATTCCAATTGAGGAATTTGGCCGGCCGGATGAGATCAATGTCGGTGACGATATTGAGGTGTTTCTCGATAACGTAGAAGACAGCGAAGGTCAGCTCGTCCTGTCGAAGAAGAAAGCGGACTTCCTGCGTGTTTGGGAAAGAATCATCGACTCCTACGAGAAGGATGATACGCTAAGAGGGGTTTGCACCCGGCGTATCAAGGGCGGCATTGTTGTGGATTTGATGGGCGTGGATGCATTTTTGCCCGGTTCACAAATCGACGTCAAGCCCATACGAGATTTTGATGCACTCATTGGCCAGGAGATGGATTTCAAGATCGTCAAGGTCAACGAAGCGCGCAAGAATATCGTAGTCTCACATCGTGTGCTCATCGAAGAAGGCATGAAGGAACAACGTCAGAAGATTCTTGACAATCTCGAGAAGGGTCAGATACTGGAAGGATCAGTCAAGAATATTACCGATTTCGGTGTATTCATCGATCTGGGCGGCGTTGATGGTTTGCTGCACATAAACGACTTGTCGTGGGGCCGTGTCGGGCATCCGTCGGAAGTGGCCTCCCTGGATGAGAAGATCAATGTTCAGGTGCTGGATTTCAATGAGGCCAAAGATAGGATCTCCCTGGGTCTGAAGCAGTTGCAGCCTCATCCGTGGGATAGTGTTAAGGACAAGTATAATGAGGGCGATGTGGTGAAAGGCAAAGTCGTCAACATCTCCGACTATGGCGCTTTTATCGAGCTTGAAAGAGGCGTTGAGGGTCTTATCCATATTTCCGAAATGTCCTGGACGCAGCACATCAAACATCCTTCCAAAGTTTTATCCCTCGGTGAGGTCATAGATGCCAAGATTCTTAATATCGACCATGAAGGCCGGAAAATTTCACTGGGTCTGAAGCAGCTTGAACCTGATCCCTGGGAGGGCATCGAAGCCAAGCACCCGGTTGGCTCGCGCCGGACAGGTATCGTGCGCAATCTGACCAATTTTGGTGCTTTTGTTGAGCTGGAAGAAGGCGTCGACGGACTCATTCACATTTCTGACCTGTCGTGGACGAAGAAGATCCGCCATCCTGGCGAAGTCGTTAAGAAGGGCGACGAGGTGGAGGTCATCGTGCTCAACATAGACCAGCAGAATCGTCGTATTTCGCTGGGCTACAAGCAAACGATGGACAATCCCTGGGATACGTTTGAAGACCGCTATAAGCCCAAGACCAAGACAACCGGCAAGATCGTACGTATGATCGAGAAGGGCGTTATTGTGGAGCTTCCGGAAGAGGTGGATGGCTTTGTGCCCATGTCACAACTCAATAAAGAAGGCATTCGCAAACCGGCTGATGGCTATCAGGTTGGCGATGAGCTGAAGCTTGCAGTCATCGAGTTCAATAAGGAGAACAAAAAGATCATCCTCACTGAGCGCGAACCTGATGATACCACGACGCTTGAACAGGACGAAGAGGCGATTGCCGAATACGAACAAGAAGTTTCAGGCAGAGCCGGGTCCGGTAAAAAGAGCGCCGAGAAGAGCGAAAAGACCGACGAAAGCGAGAAAGCCGAGAAAGCCGAGAAAGCCGAAGAAGCCGAAGAAGCCGAAGAAGCCAAGGCGGAAGCTTCAACGGAAGTTTCTACTGCTGCTGCCGAAACCGAAGAGGCAACTGAGACAGCCGGAGCTGAAGCTGACGAAGCGGAAGAGGTGAAGGACGACGAAGCCAAAAAAACTGCCGGCGGCGAATCAGGCGAAGCAACTGCCAAGAAAGATGACTCACAAGCCGAAGCAGACGATGACACTGAAAAGAAGTCTGAATAGGCTGACCTGTTCAGAAATGAACGTCAAGTTCTGAAAAGAGCAAGAAGAGGAGAAGCCATGTGGGCGATTAAGTGGTTTTTAGCCGTGGTTATGATACTTGTAGTTCTGGGCTTCGCTTTGCAAAACAGCAGTCAGCGGGTTGATGTTGTTTTCCTGGCAGATGTCTGGCGCTTCCAAAATGTGCAGCTTTGGATGGTGATTTATGCCTCGTTCGGACTTGGCGTTCTGTTCTGGTTAGTCGTTTCTATCTTTCAGGTACTTGAATTGAAAGGGCAGATTCGGAGACTGAACAGAGAGAAACTCGAAATGCAAAGTGAACTGGATAGTCTGCGCAACCTCTCCATCGGTGAAGATGAATCTGGTTTCGACTTGAAAGAAGAGGCTTAGGTAGGCACATGGAAGCCACTGTCATCCTATTGTTTGTCATTTTGAGCGCTCTCGCTGCCCTGTTTGTCCTGTTGCTTTTTAAGCGCCGACCCGAAAAGTCTGCAGATGAGGCGGCGGTCTTATATGCTGATGGCTTGAATTTGCTGCTATCGGGCAAGAAGAGTGAAGCGCTAAAAAAACTGCGCGTGACAGTCTCAAGAGACAGCCAGAATATCGATGCCTATTTGAAGATAGGAGATATACTTCGAGAGCAAGGCAAGATAGAGCGAGCGATCAATGTCCACAAGTACCTGACGGTCCGCAGCGGGCTCACGACCAAGCAGCAACAGGATATCCTGCGGAGTCTGGCAGAGGATTATCTGGCCTCCAGGGAATATGACAAAGCTTTGCACGTTATCAGCAAGGCGCTGGAATTGGATAAACGCACGCCCTGGGCGCAGGAGATGCGACTCAAAATCTACGAAGCCATGGAGGATTGGCCGCGAGCGTTTCAGGCCTATAAAGAGCTGAAGCCAAAGAACGGCCAACTAAAAAAAGAGCGGCTTGCAGGCTACAAGGTGCAGGAAGGCTTGAAGCTCTTGCAAGAGGAAAATGAAAAAGAGGCGCAAGCCAGATTCAAGGAAGCTATCAAGATTTCGCCAGAAAGTCCGCCGGCATACATCCATCTTGCTGATTCCTATATTAAGGATGACAAGAAGTCAGAAGCTCTGAAGGTTTTGAAAGAGTTTGTCGAGCGTGTACCCTCACAATCTTTTCTTGCTTTCGAGCGTCTGAAAGAGCTGCTTTATGAGGGCGGCGTTTATGGTGAGATGCGCAACCTATATCTCGAAATAATCAAGAGTCAACCGGACAATTTGATGGCTCGTTTGGGCCTGGCTGAAAACTATGAAGAGAGGGGCGAAATTGAGCGCGCAATCGAGACTTGCCAGGTAATTCTCGATAAAGAACCAGGCAATAGAGATGCCCGCAAGCAGCTTGTCCGGCTCTATCACAAGGCCGGCAATAATAGCGAAGCCTTGCAAATCGCCCTGGAGTTGATCGAGGATTCAACCAGACCAAAAGAAAGAAACAAGCTTGATGTGGCACACTCATTTTCCCCCGAGTAGGTCAATTACAGTTCTGAAGAGTTGTTGGAGAGTCAAACTGCGTTTCTGGAAGTGAGGAAGCGTGGTTTGGCTTTTTGTTTTAGTTATGAAAACAATGCAAATCATTATAGTCTTTGCGTTCCTGTGCAGTCAGGCTTTCGCACAGAGCTCGGATTTCAATCTTAAGTATCTATTGAAACTCAAGAGCCAAAAAGAGCTTCAGGAAAGTGTCGCCAGCCATACGGCCGGACGAAACGATGCCGAAGCGTTGTTTCTGAAAGGTATGACGGCGGAAGACGCTCAGCGAGCAGTGGCCCACTACAGCAAGCTGATCAATGAATTCCCTACGACCCGCTGGGCGGACCTGGCGCTTTATAATATCGGACTATACTATTTTGCCCGCGGTTTGTATGTCACCGCACGTGAGCATTTCCTGAACTTGATCCAGGGCTATCCGAAATCGCCTTTGTTGGCCAATGCCAGGTACTTCGCCGCGGCAAGCCTGTGCGCGTCAAAACAAACCGATGCATGTACAACCGAATTGCAGCGATTTGTCGCTGAGTTTCCGCGGGCAGGACTCGCAGAGCTGGCACGGCTCGATTTAGGTAATGTGGACGCAACCCCAAAAAGCAAAATAGACCAGGTCAGCTCCGCAAACGGCAATAGTGAGTCGTTATACACGCTGCAGGTTGGGGCGTTCACGGGCGCCAACAATGCGCTGAATTTGCGCAAGGAATTTACCTCGCTAGGCTATCCTACGGAGATTCGAAAGAAGGACATTGGCCGCCAAACGGTTTATCTCGTGCTGGTCGGCACGTTTAGAAATCAGGAGGCTGCACGCAAGTTTGGGGATGAGCTGAAGCATAAACATGGCAAGCCCTATCGGGTCGTCAGCAAATAGCTTTGTGGAATCAAATATGCTTAGCGTTACAGAAGCCATCGAAATCACGCTCGAACACACTCGTGTGGCCAACACAGAGAATCTGGCGCTTTTGGATGCTGCCGGGTGTGTTCTGGCTGAAGATATTATCTCGGATTTGGACATGCCACCTTTCGACAAATCCTCGATGGATGGCTATGCTCTGCGAGCTGCAGATTGCCAGCAGGTACCAGCGAATCTGCAGGTGGTGGGCACAATCCCAGCCGGCACGATGCCTGAATTTGAAGTCAAGGCCGGACAGGCTGCCAAGATAATGACGGGCGCTCCCATGCCCGTTGGCGCTGATAGCGTTCAAATGATTGAGAAGACACAGGAGAATGGCGACTTCGGCGTTCAGATACTCGAATCCATTGCAGAAGGCAAGAATGTTGCCCAGAAGGGTGAAATCATGCAAACGGGGCAGCCGGTATTGTCAGAGGGTGTCAGGCTGGGTTCCTCAGTTGTAGGTTTGCTTGCCGCTGTTGGCAAGACCAGCGTTGAGGTTTATCGCCGGCCCTCTGTCGGCATTTTGGTTACAGGCGATGAACTCGTTGAGGTCGATACGCGGCCAGGCCCCGGCCAAATCCGTAACAGCAACGGCTACGCACTGCATGAGCAGGTCAAAGCCGTCGGGGCACGGCCGGCATTGCTTGGCATCGCCACAGATGATTTGCAGGATCTGCGGCGGCTTATCGGCCAGGGATTGCAACACGATGTGTTGCTTATCTCTGGCGGCGTGTCGATGGGTGAATTCGACCTTGTTGAGGATGTTCTGGCAGAGTATGACATTCAGGTTCACTATGATAAAGTCAACATCAAGCCCGGCAAGCCGACCGTTTTTGGAAACAATGATCGTTGTCTCGTGTTTGGGCTGCCCGGCAATCCGGTGTCAGCAAGCACCGTGTTTGAGGTGATTGTAAGACCCGCTCTGCGCAAGATGATGGGATTCAGGCGGCTACATAGTTACTATGTGGACGCAATCCTGGATGACGAGTTCCGCAGCAAAACAGCGCGTGATAACTATCATCCGGCTTACACTGTTTTTCGGGATGGTCGGTTTTATGCATCACCCGTAAAGTCTAAAGGCTCAGCCGATATTCTGGCATTTGCACGCAGCAATTCCTACATAATAGCCTCCGGCGATAGAGATCATTTTGCCATGGGAAAGCAAATTCTTGCAATGCTACGTGATGATTTCTGGCGCGAAGGATTTCAAAATCAGTTACAGAAATGATATCCAGAGTTATAGCCCGCTGCAAGTGCAGTTATATTTTTTTTTTGATTTCCCTTCCTGGTTTGTCCTATAGTCAACTTTCAGTGGATGTGGTCTATCCCAAGGAAGGTCAGACTGTCTTTGCCTCAGACTCCACATTTATCTTTGGCTCAGTAAACGAAGGCGTTGGCGAAGTTTTTGTAAACGGCGATCCGGTTCAGGTTTATCGCAATGGCGCGTTTATGGGCTATGTCCCTGTTGAGCCGGGTGAGTTTGTTTTTCGGTGCCTGGCTGTGTCAGAATTCGACAGCGCCCTGGCGGAAAGAACAGTGGTGATTCCACCACAGGC
>CAZVSL010000086.1:14503-14784 GCA_964629935.1 uncultured Calditrichaceae bacterium
CACTATTTGCTGCCGCAGGATGATTTGCAACTGATCGCTGACGATGTAATTCATGTTGCCTTCAAGGGCACGCCGGGGCTTTTTGCATCATTTTCTATTCCGGGAGTCGTCGAGAATGTGCCGATGGTGGAAGCCCCACCGGAGCAAGATGTATATTGGGGAGAGGCCGTATTTGGCGATGGCCGCCAGATATATCCTCCGCAGGTTGCCGGAATCTATCGTGGCAGCTATCGTGTGCCGCCCGGCGTCGCCGTCGACAGCACACGCGTGCATGTCAGGCT
>CAZVSL010000087.1:0-3662 GCA_964629935.1 uncultured Calditrichaceae bacterium
TGGCCCACCGCGCATCGCTGAACTGAGCGCCCCCATGACCGTAGCCCGAACGGGGCCGGCTTTGGGCTATCAACTTTTCCTGCCGCAAGGCGTCAAACTCGAGATAACAGGAAAACGAGACGGGCATTATCGCGCCAGACTGACGGCCTCCGACGCGGTCTGGATTCCGGAAACCAGTCTTCGCTTCCTGCCTGAAGGAACGCCGGTGCCCGGAAGTACGGTCTCAGCAGTGCGCACAGAAGACCGTGGGCGCTGGTTCCGTGTTCGGGTCTTTCTCCAGGAACGACTGCCGTTTAAGATCGAGCAAAGCAACGATCCGTCTGCTCTACAAATATCTGTCTACGGCGCTGATTCCAACACTGACTGGATTCGCTATGACTTTAGTCAGAAGTTTGTTAAGGAGGTCAGTTGGTCACAACCGCGCAACGACGTGTATCAGGTTCAGGTTTTTTTCAAGGGCGGTCAACTGTGGGGATATGATTCTTTTTACGATGACCGCACATTGGTTCTGGATATTCGTAAGCCGCCGGAAGAATTCTCGCTGGATGATAAAGTCATCTGTATTGACCCGGGTCATGGCCCTGATGATGGCGCAATTGGGCCAAGGCGGACTCTGGAGAAAGACGCCAACCTGAAGCTGGCGGCCATACTTAAGGAAAAACTCGAAGATAAGGGCGCCACGGTTTATCTCACCCGAAAGAGCAGTCATGGCGCAAGCTTACAGGCCCGCACCAAAATGGCGATCTATCTGGAAGCCGATCTGTTTCTAAGTTTGCACTACAATGCATTGCCAGATGGCGTGAATCCGTGGCGAAATCGGGGATCGAGTGCGTACTACTATCACCCGCAAAGCCTGAGTTTGGCCGCCGCAATTCAGCAGCGCATGTTGAAAAAACTTGAGTTGCCCGATTATGGTTTGTATTATGATAACCTTGCCGTGTGCCGGATCACGCAAATGCCGTCTGTGCTCATTGAGCCGGCATTCATTATGCATCCGCAGGAAGAGACTCTGATCAAGTCGCCGAAATTTCGAAAGAAGACCGCGGAAGCCATCGTTGACGGGATCAAGGATTTCTACAAACGTGCCAGGGAAAAATATGAGCATGATTGACATGTCAGAGTGGCCTGATTCCCGGATGCTGAGATAAGGAATTGCGTTGTGCCACCTGACGGGAGAACCAAATATGAAGATGATAGAGATACTTTTCTGGCTCTGGATTACGTTGTTGTTCGGTTGTGCCAATCAAGACAGTCAGCCACGCAATGCCCCGGAGAAGGAAATGAGAAATCTGCAGAAGATCTACATAGATGAAGTGCAGCCGCAACAAGCTGTTCGAACTGACACGACGCTACAGGTTAGAATAAGCGGCAACCTGCCATCACCTGCCTATGAATTCGAAAGGTTTGATGTCAAAGTTAGCGGAGATACCATTGAAATAACACCGCTGGCCAACTATGATTCAGGCAAAATGGTTGCGCAGGTGCTTGTTCCGTTTGAGAGAGTGTGCGACGTCGCCGATCTTGCCCCGGGAGCGTACAAGATTAAAGTTCATGGTCGGGGGGATACTGTTGTGAGCGCGACAAGCGTTGAGGTCAAGAAGTGACTTGACAGCACGAGATCGAAAATGGCAGCTTCTTGAAATGATCAAATCAAAGAGGAAGCACTTTGATACCAGTAGGGTTTGTTTACGACGATATTTATTTGCAGCATAGAACCGGAGGCGGGCATCCGGAGCGCCCGGAAAGACTCGATGCCATTATGGCGCATCTGCGACGACAGGATGTTTTGTCAGATTTGGTGAACCTGGAGAGCCATCCACCGGATTTAGCGACGATTAAAGCTGTGCATCCGGGCGATTACATCCATAAAATACAAAACGCTTGCAAAAGGGGTTTTCATTACTTAGATTCTGATACAGTGGTCTGCGAAGATTCTTTTGACGCGGGACTACTGGCAGTGGGCGGCGTACTTGCTGCTTGCGATGCTGTGATGCAGGAATCTGTTACGACGGCATTTTGTGCCGTCAGGCCGCCCGGTCATCATGCGGAACCCAATAGAGCAATGGGATTTTGCCTGTTTAACAATGTTGCCGTTGCTGCAAGGTATGCTCAAAGTCAATATGGGTTAAGAAAAGTTGCTATCTTTGATTGGGATGTCCACCACGGCAACGGAACTCAGGCCGTCTTTTACGATGATCCGACTGTACTCTACGTAAGTGTTCATCAAAGCCCTCTGTATCCTGGCACTGGAATGGCCGATGAAACAGGAGAGGGGCTGGGTGAAGGGTTTACGTTGAATATCCCCTCGCCTCCCGGCTTTGGAGATGATGAATATATCGGGATTGTTGAAAAGCAAGTCGTGCCGGCTATCACCTCGTTTGCGCCGGATATTCTGTTCATCTCAGCGGGGTTTGATGCCCATAGGGATGATCCTTTGGCCAGCATGAGGGTGACGGAGGCCGGCTTTGGCAAGATGACCTGTTTGTTGAAGCACTGTGCACAGCAGTGTTGCGAGGGACGCCTGGTTTCCGCACTTGAGGGGGGGTATAATTTGAATGCATTGGCTTTAAGTGTTGAGCAGCATCTCTCAGCACTTTGCGAAGAGTAGCAAAGCCAGAAGTTAAAAGGAGCGCGCAATCGTGATTGATTTAGACAATTTTTCTACTCTGAAACTTGGTGACTCATCGAGGCATCTGCATGCGCGCAAGAAAATGATCCGTTTGCAAATAGAAGCTCGCGGAATCAGAGACGAACGCGTGCTGCGGGCGCTGGAAGAGGTGCCTCGCCATCGTTTTGTTAGCGAAAATCTGGAAAAGCTGGCGTATGAGGATACGCCTTTGCCCATCGGTGAGAACCAAACTATTTCACAACCTTACATAGTAGCTTATATGACCGAAGCGTTATCCCTAAAAGGTGACGAATGCATTCTGGAAGTGGGTGCAGGTTGTGGTTACCAGGCGGCAGTCCTGGGTGAAATCGTCGCCGATGTCTATACAGTAGAGATCAACGAGAACCTTGCCATTGAGGCTGCTCTGCGGTTGAAGAAGATGGGTTACACCAACGTACATCTCAAATTTGGCGACGGCTACAAAGGCTGGCCGGAAGAGGCGCCATTTGATGGCATTCTTGTGACAGCCGCCCCCAATCATATACCGCAGACTCTTGTGGATCAACTGAAAGTCGGCGGAAGAATGGTGATTCCGGTGGGTGAAAGTGAACAAGAGCTGATTCTGGTTACGAAACTCCAGGATGGCAGTTATCGCAAAGACTCAGGAATTCCGGTTCGTTTTGTGCCCATGATTCGCCATAACCAAAGCAGCAATTGAGTTTGCATGAAGAATCTGCTCACAGAGCGTGATGTCCTTGATGCCCATCAGAAAAGACAAGCAAAAATAGTTATCCCTCCTGACGGCATCGTTACGCCCGCGGCGCGCGATACCGCTCACATGTATAGTATTTCCATTCTGAGACTATCCCCCGGTGACAAGCAAGAAGCGATAACTGCGCAAACCAAAACCGGCCATAGCGGCCGCGTCGTGGTGGGCTGTGACCACGGCGGCTTTGAGCTTAAAGTCGCTTTGCTGGAAGAGCTTCAGCTACTCGGCTATGAATTTGAAGACGTGGGCACATATTCCACCGACTCTGTGGACTATCCTGACTAT
>CAZVSL010000087.1:3672-14693 GCA_964629935.1 uncultured Calditrichaceae bacterium
CGAAAAAGTCGCCCGCGATCTGACTCTGGTGGGCTTGCTCATAGATGGCGCTGGTGTGGGCTCAGCCATGGCGGCAAACAAAGTGCCCGGCATTCGCGCCGCCGCTTGCTATGATGTGTACACGGCCAGGAACAGTCGCGAGCATAATTTTGCGAACATACTCACGCTCGGAAGTCGCGTTGTAGGAGTGGATATCGCCAGGCAAATTTTGAGAGCCTGGCTTGCGACAGAATATGGCGCTGATCGCCATCGCCGCCGGGTCGATAAGATTATGGCCATCGATTCGAAATTCCGGCGGGCCTGAACACTCGCAACCTTATCCGCTTTTTTGCGTTACTCCTCTCTGGTGGCTATTCTCGTTGTAACTATCTACTCATCATCAACTAAAACAAAGAATTATGGCTGAAGAGAAGAAGGCAACATCTGAGGCGGACGCCGGGTCGTCCGGTCGCTTGCATCGTTCAACTTCGGACCGCTGGATAGCAGGCGTATGTGGCGGTCTGGCTGAACATTATGGTTGGGACGTCAATGTTGTACGCATCGTTTGGGCTGCTACCCTCCTTTTTGGTGGCTTTGGGGTATTGGCCTACATCGTCGCCTGGATCATCGTTCCTCAGGATGACAGACCTGTGGATGCACAAACTCGCCAAAGAAGCAAGAGCAATGCAAGTTTGTTCTGGGGAGTCGTACTGATCGTAATCGGCGGCATTATTTTGATCAACCAGGGGCATTGGTTCAATTTCTATCCGTTTATGCATCATTGGGGCTGGGACTGGTATCCCCGCTGGCTGTTTAATTTTCGGACTGACTGGCTGCTGCCACTTATCCTGATATTGCTTGGTGTGTACTATTTGGCGACCGTGAAGAAAAGAGACTCTGAAGAACAAATAACTTCGGCAAGCAGTGCTTCGGAAGGAGAGAAACAAATGGAAAAGAAACTCACACGTTCCGTCAAGGATCGAATGATTGGCGGCGTTTGCGGAGGCTTAGCTGAGTATTTCAATATCGATCCATCCTTTGTCAGGATTGGCTTCGTATTACTGACCCTTGCCGGCGGCGGCCTGGCGGGCATCGTCGTCTATGTCGCTATGATGATCATTGTGCCGGAGGAAACCGGCTCAATGACCGGCGCAACGGAAACAAAATCGGCATCGAAAAAGACACAGCCAGCAAAAACCTCCGGAACAAAAGCAAAGAGCAAAGGCCAAAGCGACAGCGGCGAACCAAAGAAGGGTCAATAGTTTCTTCATGAGGAGCGCGCACCATGGCTACGAAAGAAAAATCTTATATTCCGGGCGTTGTACTTATCCTGATTGGCGCTTATCTGCTGTTGCAGGGACTGGACATCATATCCTTCCGCTGGCATCATCTTTATCCCCTCATTTTGCTTGCGATTGGCGCCTATTTGCTGATTCCGGTTTTTTCGCGCAAGGACACCGGCGCAGCTTTTCCTGCAACCTTCTTGCTTGTGTTGGGACTATTCTTTTTCTTTAGAAACTATGATTTTTTCTCCTGGAATTATCACTTCTATGATATGGGAGAATTCTGGCCTGTATTCCTGATTGCATTCGGTCTGGCGTTTATCGTGCAATACATGTTGAAACCGGATGATTGGGGCAGTCTGGTCCCGGGCGTGATATTGCTTTTTTTAGGAGCTGTTTTCATGGCACGCAGTCTGGATTGGTTTTACTGGTTTCAGTTTACCGACGTCTGGCCGGTTATTCTTATCATCATTGGTGGTGTGTTGGTAGCGAGTAGTTTAAGACGCAAGCAGAATTAAAAGAAAGCTTATCATCGCAAACCCTGGCAACCGAATCATGCCGGGGTTTTCCTTTTTAGAGCTATTTCATCCTGAAATTATGTTGTAATTGGCTCTCAAAACTATAGATTTATAGAAAGAATTATCGTAATTCAAGCTACCCTTTGCGCTACTAAGAGATGGGGTTTATGAAGGCACTTTACCTGGACGAAAAGCTGGAGCTTAGAGATATTGCTCTTCCCGAACCGGGCCGCGACCAGGCTCTTGTTAAAGTCAATATGGCAGGGATTTGCAACACGGATGTCGAGCTTGTAAAGGGCTATATGGGATTCGCGGGCGTGCCTGGTCATGAGTTTGTCGGTGTTGTGGAGGACGGCGCCGGATCGTGGTTCGGCAAGCGTGTGTGTGGCGAAATCAATTTCGGCTGCGGCGCTTGTGGGTACTGTGCGCGTGGTCTGAGCCGCCACTGTCCCAACCGCTCTGTCATGGGCATTCTGAATCAAGATGGCGCCTTTGCCGAGTATGTCGTGGTACCGGTTGCAAACCTGCGCCAGATTCCTGATAGCATCTCGGACCGCAGCGCTGTCTTTGTCGAACCGCTGGCGGCAGCATTCGAAATTCTCGAGCAAATCAAGATCGAGCCCAATCATAAAGTTGCGGTAGTTGGCGATGGCAAGTTGGGTTTGCTGATTTGCCAGGTGTTGAGACTTACCGGTTGTGATCTCTTGCTTGTCGGCAAGCACGAAAACAAACTGGCAATTGCTCGCGGCTGGGGTGTGGCCACAACCATGCCGGATAGTCTTGACAAGAGCGGATTTGATGTCGTAGTGGAAGCCTCAGGCGCAGCCGGTGGCTTTGAGACTGCGATGCAGCTTTTGCGGCCACGCGGAACAATGGTGTTGAAGAGCACCTATGCCAGCGAGTTAAGTCTCAATGCTGCGCCTATCGTCATCGATGAAATCAGTATTATTGGCTCGCGTTGTGGCCAGTTTGAGCCTGCCATTCGGGTATTGCAACAACGTCTGGTTACCGTCGATGACATGATCACCGCAACCTACCCTTTTGGTCGTGCGCTACAGGCTTTTGAACACGCACAAAAGCCCGGCGTACTGAAAATACTGTTACAATTCGATGCTTAACCTCAAAGTTGACCTGGGCGCCCAGGCTTATCCGATTTATATCGGACATGGTATTCTGTCTCAGCTTGGGGAGATGATTCAGCTATACGGGCTGGCAAAGCAGGCGGTGGTTATCACGGATGATCAGGTGCACGCGCTATACGCAGAACAAATGCAAAACGCTCTTTCTGGTCATCTTGCCCTGGCCGAAGAAATTGTGGTGCCGTCCGGCGAAAAATCTAAATCCATCGCCGCCATTGAGAAGATTCTGACCAGGATGCTACAGAAGCAGTGCGACCGCCGGGTGCTCGTGCTTGCCTTCGGCGGCGGCGTCGTTGGCGACCTCGCCGGCTTTGCGGCATCGATTTACAAACGTGGCGTGCCGTATCTACAGGTTCCGACAACTTTGCTGGCGCAGGTCGATTCCAGCGTGGGCGGGAAAACCGGCATCAACCACCCCCTTGGCAAGAACATGATCGGCACCTTCTATCAGCCCAAAATGGTGTGGATGGATTTGGCTCTCTTGCAGACACTGCCGCAACGTGAAATTCTCTGTGGACTCGGGGAGGTTATTAAACACGGCATCATTCGCGACACCAAGCTTTTTGGCAGCATAGAAAAGCACCTGGAGAGCATCCTAGCGCTTGATTCCGAACGGATGACGGAAATCGTCAAGCGATGTTGTGAAATCAAGGCAGATGTCGTCGCGCGGGATGAGCGCGAAACTGGGTTGCGCATGGTCCTTAACTTCGGGCACACGGTCGGCCATGCCATCGAAAGTGCTCTGGGCTATAAGCATATCGCGCACGGTGAGGCTGTGCTGCTCGGCATGTTAGCTGAGGCCAAAATGGCCACGATTCTCGCCATTCTGAGCCAAACCGACTTTGACCGCATTCATGCACTGGTGTCACGATTTGACCTTTTCCGCAAGTTGGGCCGCCTTTCATTAACCGAGATTGTTGACCGCATGCGGTCGGACAAAAAAGTGCTCGATGGCAAAATCCGGTTTGTGCTTCCGACGCGTATTGGCGATGTCAAGATTGTTGATACGGTTACCGTGGATGCTGTTGAGCAGGGTCTGCATTTCCTCTTGAGTCAGTCCTGACTTGACTTTCATTGCTGTCAGACTTAACTTATTATTACTCAGACTTTTCGGCTTGGATGGTTTCTTGGAGTCGGAGTAGATGAATCGCAAGGCTGTAGCTGAATTAGTGCGTTCACCGATAGTTCTCTTCTCACAACGGAGGGACTTATGAAAATCAATTTCAATGGCTCACCCAATCCTACCCTCGGAGTCGAGCTGGAACTTCAGATCATCGATCCCGAAACCCGCAATTTGATCTCCGGCGCTCAGAACATCCTGGCGCAGACAAATGGCGATGATCACGTTAAACCGGAGCTGATCCAATCAACCGTCGAGCTCAACACAGACGTGTGTGCTAACATCTCAGCGGTGCGTACAGACCTGAGCGAGCGCCTGGAATCTCTGTTTAAGTTGTGCGATAAGCTTGGCTACAACCTTGCTTGCGTTGGCACACATCCTTTTTCAAAGTGGGAAGAACAGGAAATTACGCCGAAAGACCGCTATCACATGCTGGTTGACCGGTGCCAGTGGCCGGCGCGTCGACTCATGATTTTTGGCCTGCACGTGCATGTCGGAATTCCGACAGGAGAGAAGGCCATTGCCATATTCAACTCGCTCACGACATTTATCCCGCATTTTCTATCGCTTTCAGCCAGCTCACCATTCTTCGACGGCAATGACACCGGGCTGGCTTCAACGCGCGTGAAAATTTTTGAAACATTACCCACTGCCGGTTTACCCTACAGACTGCTCAACTGGGCGGAGTTTCAGCGTTTTATGATAACTTTGGTTAATGCCAATGCAATTGAAACCGTGCGCGAGATATGGTGGGATATCCGGCCGCACCCGGGATTTGGTACCATTGAGCTGCGCGTCTGCGACGGGTTACCTACCCTCGATGAGATAATCTCCCTGACCGCCTTCATCCAGGCTATGATCGTGTGGTTGAGCGAGCAATATGATGAAGGCATGTATCTGCCGGTGCATCGCCATTGGATTGTGCGCGAAAACAAATGGCGGGCTGCGCGCTGGTCGGTGGAGGCAGAGATCATTACGGATGAGGAAGGAAGCCTGAAACGGTTATCTGAGGACATCCATGAATTGCTGGAAACGCTGACTCCGGTTGCCAAGCGTCTCGGCAGTCATGACGACATGATGCGCATCAAAAAGATTATCGAAGTGGGGCCGAGCTATCGACGCCAGCTCGCTGTTTATAAGGAGACCGGCGACTTTCGCCAGGTAATAGATGCCAATATCAGGGAGTTGCGTGAGAACAAAATGGTGACGGTTTGATCACATGAAGAAGCAACTAAGCCACTACGACGAGCATGGCAACGTCAATATGGTCGACGTTTCCGGCAAGGATGCGTCGCTGCGCGAGGCCGTTGCCCGCGGTAAGATCCACGTTTCTGCTGAAGTGCTAGACTTGATTCGTCAGGGCGAGATCAAGAAGGGTGATCCCCTCGAGGTCGCAAGAATCGCGGGCATCATGGCAGCCAAGCGCACACATGAGCTCATCCCGCTTTGCCACCCGCTGCTGCTCACGCAAGTGGAAGTCAATCTCGAGCTTAAGGAGACGTGCGTGCAGATCGAGAGCCGGGTTGTGTGCCAGGGCAAGACCGGTGTTGAGATGGAAGCTCTGACCGCAGTTTCAACAGCCGCCTTGACGATATACGATATGTGTAAAGCGGTTGATAAGGAGATGGTTATTGATAACATCTATCTCGCCAAGAAAAGCGGCGGCCGCAGCGGCACATTCGTCCATAGCAAAGCATCCGAGCTCTGATATCTCGCCTCGTTCCACACATCCCGATTTCCGACGCAGGTTCATATTGATTTTCATGTTTGTAATGGTTAAAATAATTGTGACAGCGTTCTATTCCCAACCTGATCGACAAGAAAGGAGCAAGCCTTAGATGAAAATTTCCGGCAAGGTTCATAAGTATGGTGACAACATCGATACAGATGTTATTATCCCGGCGCGCCATTGCGTTAGTATTCGTGAGGAAGATCTGGCAGCGCATTGCCTTGAAGACCTGGATAAAGATTTTGTCAACAAAGTGCAGCCGGGTGACATAATCGTTGCCGGACATAACTTCGGATGCGGTAGTTCGCGGGAAAATGCGCCCATCGCTATCAAGGGCGCCAAGGTTGGCTGTGTTGTCGCAAAGTACTTCGCTCGCATCTTCTATCGCAATGCCATCAACATTGGCTTGCCCATCCTTGAATGTCCGGAAGCAGTGGAGGGTATAGAGGCCGGCGACGAACTCGAAATAGATCTGCAAACCGGTACCATCGTAAACAAGAGCAAGAACCAGACATTTCAGGCCGCGCCTTTTCCCGAAACCATGCAGGAAATAATCAACATGGGGGGGATGGTTAACTACGTGAAAAGCCGTCTTGGAAAAACCGGGTAACTAAACGAGAATCGCTATACAAAAGGAGAGTATTCATGGCTGCGCAAGATGTTGTTTTTCTTTCTGGTGTTCGGACTGCGTTTGGGACGTTTGGCGGCGCCCTCAAGGACTTAAGTTCGATTGAGCTCGGTACCATTGCCGCCAATGGCGCGCTTAAAGAATCAGGAATCGATGCCAAGGAGATCGGTCATGTTGTCTTTGGCAACGTTTTGCAGACGTCAGCGGACGCCATCTATATGGCGCGCCACATCGGCCTCAAAGCGGGGGCGCCAATCGAAGTGCCAGCTTTGACGGTTAATCGTCTGTGTGGCTCTGGCTTTGAAGCAATTGTCCAGGGCGCCCGCATGATCAAGCTTGGCGAAAACAACGCTGCTCTGGTGGGCGGAACAGAAAGCATGAGCCAGGCGCCGCATGTCATTCGAGGTGCGCGCTGGGGATTGAGGCTCAATCAGGGCAAGTTGGAAGACTATCTCTGGGAAGCGCTTCTGGATCCATATTGTGGTTGCCAGATGGCGATGACGGCAGAGAATCTCGCCGATAAGCACAGCATCAGCCGCGAAGAAGCAGACGTCTACGCTTTGACCAGCCAGGAGCGCACAAAAGACGCCTGGGAAAGCGGTCGTCTCGCCAAGGAAGTAACACCGGTTGAAATAAAGACCAGAAAGGGTGCGACCATCTTTAAACGAGACGAACACATGCGGCCGGACGCCACGTTGGAAGGGTTGAGCGGCTTGCCGGCATATTTCAAGAAGGATGGCACCGTAACCGCAGGCAACGCCAGTGGCATCGTGGACGGCGCCGCGGCCTTGGTGATAACCTCCATGGCAAAGGCCGAGCAGAAGGGTCTGGAACCACTCGGTCGGCTGGTGTCCTGGGGAAATTATGGCGTGGACCCTGCCATTATGGGTATTGGCCCTGTCGAGTCAAGTCGCATCGCCCTCAAAAACGCCGGTTTGTCTCTGGAGGACATCGACCTTGTGGAAATCAATGAGGCATTTTCGCCGCAGTATCTTGCTGTTGAAAAGGAGCTGGGACTCGACCGTGAGAAGACCAATGTCAACGGTGGCGCCATTGCCATCGGACATCCGCTGGCAGCTACCGGCGCGCGGCTTACGCTCACGCTTTTGCATGAGCTTAGACGTCGCGGCGGCAAATATGGGCTTGCATCTGCTTGTATCGGCGGCGGACAGGGTATGGCGGTCGTTGTTGAGGCTTTTTAGCCTGAGTCGTCCTTGTTAAAGAGCGCAGCCAGTGATAAATCTCAGGCCTGGTCTTGTAAGGCACGCAAAGCACCGGGCGCTACCACTATCCAAGAGAAAACTTAGTTCCTGAATGGAAGGAGGAAGCATGGCTATAAAGAAAGTAGGCGTTGTCGGCGCCGGTTTGATGGGCTCTGGTATTGCACAAGTTTCTGCTGCTGGCGGCTACACAACCGTGGTTCGGGAGGTAGCTCAGGAGTTTTTGGACAAAGGCATGGGCCGGATTGAAGGCTTTCTCTCAAAGTCTGTCGAAAAGGGCAAGATCACGGCCGAGCAGAAGGAAACCACGCTCAAAAATCTGTCCGGAACCACGGCGCTGGATGAATTGCAAGACTGCGATCTCATCATCGAAGCTGTGACCGAAGATATCAAGATCAAAAAAGAAGTGTTCGGCAACCTTGACAAGCTGTGTCCGGCGCACACCCTGTTTGCCAGCAATACATCTTCGCTCACTATCACGGAAATGGCCGCGGCCACTGAGCGGCCGGATAAGTTTATCGGTCTGCACTTTTTTAATCCCGTACCCATCATGAAGCTGGTTGAGGTTGTGCGCACGATCCAAACGAGCCAGGAAACCTTTGACGCTGCCTTTGCATGGGCAAAATCGCTTGGCAAAGAACCCATTGCTTGCAAAGACAATTCCGGTTTTGTGGTTAACCTGCTGCTGGTGCCCTATCTCATCGGAGCCATTCGTGCTGTGGAAAATGGCGTTGCTTCCATAGAAGATGTCGATAAAGGCATGACCCTTGGCTGCGGCTATCCCATGGGCCCTCTGACTTTGCTGGATTTCGTGGGATTGGACACGACCTATTACATCGCCAACATCATGTTTGAAGAGTATCGCGAAGCTCACTATGCGCCGCCGCCGCTGCTCAAGAAAATGGTGAAGGCAGGTTACCTCGGCCGCAAGTCAGGCAAAGGATTTTACGATTATTCCGGCGATAAGCCCATGCCAAGCGATTTGGGAATCTGAACCGTTGCTTGTCGTCGCCAGACTCCCACCGTGGCGGAGACAGCGGTTTGGGGTGGAGCGAATGATTCAACGTAACTATGGAGAAGACGTCTCATGTCTTATGAGTTTATTCTTGTCGAGCCTCGTAACAACATAACGCAGATCACCATCAATCGCCCGCAAGCTCTGAATGCCCTCAACTGGCAGACCATGACTGAACTTCAGAGCGCCCTGGAAAGCGTACGTGCGGATGACAACGTCAGCGGCGTCATCATAACGGGCGCGGGCGAGAAATCGTTTGTAGCCGGAGCCGACATCAAAGAGCTCGCAAGCAAGAATCCGGTTACGGCCAAAGAGTTCTCCCTGCAGAGCCAGGAAATTTTGCGCTACATAGAGCGGTTTCCGAAACCTGTGATCGCGGCTGTTAACGGGTTTTGTCTGGGCGGCGGCTGTGAGCTGGCGATGGCCTGCCACATCAGAATTGCGTCGCAGAACGCAAAGTTCGGCCAGCCTGAAGTCAATCTGGGCATCATGTGCGGCAATGGCGGCACGCAGCGGTTGCCCAGACTGGTGGGCAAAGGCCGGGCTATTGAGTTGATTCTGACCGGCAACATGATCGATGCCGACGAAGCACATCGGATCGGACTGGTGAATAAGGTAACGCCGGCCGCAGAGCTCATCAGCGCAGCCGAAGAAATTCTCAACACCATCGCCGCCAGGGGCCCGATTGCGGTCAAGCTTTCTCTGGAAGCCATCGTACACGGCCTCGATATGACTCTGGAAGAAGGCGTTCAGCTCGAGTCAAATCTCTTCGGTTTGTGCTTCTCGACTGAAGATATGAAAGAGGGCACGCAAGCTTTTGTTGAAAAACGAAAACCAGAGTTCAAGGGCAAATGAGGCCGCTCATCAAGCCTGACTGAGATTCTTTGGAGTAAGTTTGGATGCAAGACAAAGTGATTCGTGAGCAACTAGCAGATTTGTTAAAGGGCGGTAAGGCGCATCTTCCCGTCGATAACATCATCCGCAGTTTTCCGCTGCAGCATATCAATAGCTATGCGGAGAACATCCCCTACACAGCGTGGCAATTGCTTGAGCACCTTCGCATTGCACAGTGGGATATCCTTGAGTTCATCAGGAATCCGGAATATCAATCTCCCGAGTGGCCGTCGGGCTACTGGCCGGACCGCAGCCACCAGGCGACGGAGCCGGATTGGACCGACTCTTTTGACGCATTCCGTGCGGACCTGAAAGCGCTGCTGGAAATGGTCAGCGATCCCGCTATCGACCTTACTGCGCCCCTGGCGCATGCCTCCGACTACAATATTTTACGAGAAATGCTGCTGGTTGCAGACCACAATGCTTACCATATAGGACAGCTAATTGTCATCAAAAGAAGTCTGGGACTTTGGACCGATAGCCCGTGATATAGTCATTTTTGAAAAATGAAGTTCCTGGCCGGGGCCAATAGCGCCGTTCAGGGGAAGGTGGCCGGCCAATGTCAAAGCGAAAGAGAACAACGATGCAAGACGGTGACAAAAAAGCGCTTATCTATGATTGGAATATTCATGACGGCAAACATTTCCAGCCAGAGATAAGCATTGAATTCGACGATGAAACGTTGCGGGATGGATTGCAGGCGCCGTCAGTAACAGACCCGCCTATCGATGACAAGCTCCAGATATTGCATCTGATGGATAAGCTTGGCATTCACACAGCAGCCCTCGGCTTGCCCGGCGCCGGGCCGCGGGCGGTTGAAGATGTGACGCGGCTTGCACAGGAGATATTGGACAGCAAGCTGGCCATCGCGGCAAATTGTGCGGCGCGTACGATCGAAGCGGATATTGTACCGGTGATTGAAATTTCACAAAAAGTGGGCATCGCAATCGAAGCCTGTACTTTTATCGGCTCCAGCCCCATTCGCCAATATTCCGAGGACTGGGATATCGAGTTCCTGCTTCGCCAAACCGAGAGCGCCGTCAAGTTTGCGGTTAGTCACGATCTGCCAGTGATGTATGTCACGGAAGATACCATTCGCTCCAAGCCGGAGGACCTGAGGCGACTCTATACCACTGCCATCAACAGCGGCGCCAGCCGGATCTGTATTTGTGATACGGTGGGGCATGCGACGCCCAATGGCGTCAGGCATCTTGTTGGCTATGTCGGCAAGGTGGTAAACGCCGTTGATAGCCGGGTTAAGATGGATTGGCATGGGCATCGTGACCGTGGCCTGGCCGTCGCCAACACCATGGCAGCGATCGAAGCCGGCGTCTCGCGCGTGCACGGCTGTGCGCTCGGCATCGGCGAACGTGTGGGCAACACGCCCATGGACCAGATTTTGGCCAACTGCAAGCTGAACCGTTGGATTGATAACGACCTCTCTCTGCTGAAGACATATTGCGAAAAAGTGTCACGTGCACTGCGCGTGCCCATTC
>CAZVSL010000088.1:0-3692 GCA_964629935.1 uncultured Calditrichaceae bacterium
GGTCGGCGGCCATGTGTTCGGTCATATCTATCCCGGTCCCATCGGCATACCCTGGACGGCACAGGTGCACGGACTGGAAAACGCAGCCCAATTTGCAGACCTGTGTATCTCTTGTGGCCTGTGTCAGGAAATCTGTCCGGCCGATATCGACATTCCTATGATGATAGCGCAGGTTAAGCAGGAGATGTACGGGCAGCGGCAGCAACCTCTGGTCAACAAAGTGGTGATGGCAAGCGAGACCTTTGCTAAATTTGCCTGTGCTCTCGCGCCGGTTAGCAACTGGCTGCTGCAAAGCAAACCGGTGAGATGGCTCAATGAGAAACTGCTCGGGCTGGATAGCAGACGCGCGCTGCCGCACTTCTATCGGCGGACTCTGAAAAAACGGCTCCGCAACCGGCGGCCAATGGTTGCCTCCCGGGAGAGAATCGCCAGCGCGGCGCTTTTTGCGGATTTCACCAATTATACCGCGCCGGGCCTTGCCATGCAGGCTATTGCGCTGCTCGAGCAGGCAGGCGTCTCCGTGGTCTTGCCTGAGCAGAAAACCAGCGGCTATCCGTACATCTCCTATGGCGAGTTGGACAAAGCAAGACAAAGCGCTGAATTCAATGTAGCCCGTCTGGCGGCCTATGTTGAGCGGGGCCATGACCTCGTCGCCATCGAACCAACGGCAGTGTATTCGCTGCGTCACCTCTATCCGGCGTTGCTGCGCGATTCGCACGAGTCGCAGCAGGTAGCGGCACACACGTATGGACTTTTCGAGTATGTTGCGCGGCTGATGGAACGCGGCGCGCTTCTGTTTCCGCCGCAAGTAACAGAGGCGCGCTCGTTTGGCTTTCATGTTCCTTGCCATCAGCGTGGCAGCGGCAGCGCTGAATCAACTTTACGCGTTTTGCGTGCACTGGGATACGATGTCGAGGTTGTAGAGACCGGCACATGCTGCGGCATGGGCGGGACATTCGGCATGAAACACGGTGCGCTGGGTTATGATTTATCCATGGCGGTCGGACAATCACTATTCGAACTTTTTGAGGCCAGTGGAGTAGAAGGCATAGTCACTGAGAGCAGTGTATGTGCCCTGCAATTGAACGACGGCGCGCGGCTGCCTGTACACCATCCACTGGCGCTGGTAAATCAGGTGTTAAATCGTGATAAACAATGACGATGATTGCTGATGCGCGGAAGGATTTTTGTTGACTTGCAAGAGGTGTTTTTTTATTTTTATGGGCTTAATTTGTCAAGACTCGAACCTAGGAGGAATTATGAACGTGACCAAAGTCAATTGTTCAGGTTTTACCAGGCGGCTGACATGGCTGGTGAGCTTCGGACTGCTGGGCAGCTTGCTCGCCGGTGCTGCTTTTGCCGGTGGTGGACCTAATGTTGGCGGCGCCAAATTGTACATTCAGCAGAACAATCTGGACAAGGCAATTGAAGTATTGCAAAAAGAGATCAATGAAGTTGACCCCAAGAATGAAGATGCCTGGTATCTGCTCGGATACATCTATGCACGCCAGAAAAAGTACGATCAGATGCTGGAAGCTTTCAATCGCGCCGTCGAACTAAAACCAAAATTCAAGAAAAAAGGCGTCGAAATCGGCAAGGATAGCGGTACGCAGTTTCATTCCGAGCACGGTGTCGATGCCATTCTGAAAGTTGTGTGGGCAAACGCTTTTAACAGTGGCGTCAGACACTTCAACGATGCCATTAATGCAACTGCTGAAGCAGCCAAGCAGGAGAGCTTCGACAAGGCAGTGGAGCAGTTCGGCGCAGCGGCCACAATTGCGCCGGATAGTACGCTTGCCTATCGCAACTGGGCGGCTGCCTTGCTCAACCAGGGTAAAACTGACGAAGCCATTGAGCCATTGAAAAAGGCGCTTGAGGCCGAACCGAAAGATGCAGATATAAAGCTGATGCTGGCCCAGGTCTATATGAACAAGGGTGAAGATCAGACTGCCCTGCCTTATCTCGAAGAGCTATGGGCGGACAATGTTCGTACCTCTGAAGTTGCCGACTTCCTCTCACGCGCTTACATCAGGACCGGCAAGACGGAAAAGGCGATGGAAATCTATGAGGAAGCGATTGCTGCCAATCCGGACAATTTTCACTTCCACTATAACTATGGCACCATTCTGCTCGAGGCCGAAAGATATGATGAAGCCATCGAGCAATTAGAACTCGCTTACGAGATCGATCCGGAATCGGCTGACATCAACTACAACCTTGGCGCTGCCTATCTGAACCGGGGCGTCAGCAAACGCGAATCCCTGCCGGAAGATGCCGAAAGTACAGAACATATTCAGGACTTCCAAAGCGCTTTTCCCTATCTGGAAAAAGCGATCAAAATGAACCCGGATGACGAAGGCACCTGGTTCACGCTGGGACGCATCGCAGGCCAGCTTAATAAGATAGCGCTTGCCGGTTACGCTTTCAGCAAAGGCGAGCCCACAAAGAGCGCCCTGGATGAAAAAGTCATCGTTGGCATGCCCGCTGAAACCTTGAAAGCGGTGCTGGGTGACCCCGACCAGGTCAAACTTATCGAGTCCGAGGTATTCAACGATGTCGAAGAGTGGCTATATAAGGAAAGACAGGGCACGAACGGCCAGATCGCGATCCCGGAACCGATGAATGTCTACATCCAGGATGGCCGCGTCGATGCGTTGATGGTTGCTAACTAAACCGGCCGAAAAACAACCAAGCTAATACAGTACCTATGATTTTGTTAGCCTCACAGGCATCCACCTGTGGGGCATTTTTTTGAGTTTGTGAGGCTGTATTGATGAACCATGCCCTTTAGACAGGCTCAGGGTGCGGAATGCTCACGGCATCGAGCTTGCCTGTACTGAGCTTTGCCGAAGTGCCGAAAGGCCGTTTCATTCGAATAACCGAAGCAGTTCCAAATAACGCGAAAGCACCTGTGCTCACGTCCCACGAGAATTTCAAGGAATTCTATCAATCGGTCGGAGCGCATTATCCGGAAGAAGACCTCGTCTACCGGACATTGCGCGGCAGAGTTCGCAAGCGTTTCGTGCTGGCGCATTTGCGTCATTTCAAAGGAAGCTTAATTGACCTCGGCTGCAACCGTGGAACGTATCTGGCCCACTATCAAAATGGCCGGAGTCTCGGCGTTGACATTTCCCTGCCGGCTCTGAAAATTGCGCGTCAGCGGTTGGCTAATACGATATTGGTTCAGGGTGATGCGCAGCAGTTGAGCTTCCTGCGGCCGGAAATCGCAGACTGCATCTTGTGTTCTGAAGTGATCGAGCATATTCCGGATGCCAGCCGGGTGGTTTCCGGATGCTACAGGCTGTTGCGCCCGGGGGGAAAACTGCTGATCACCACGCCAAACTACAAGAAGCAAAGACCCACGTGGATCCCGGTAGCTGAAATGGCACAATACGGCGTGCAGGGGGCAAAAGGGGATACCTACTTTCACACAGCCTACCGGCCGGAAGAACTGGCTGAAATGGCGCGGCTGGCCGGCTTTTCACATATCGAAACCGGAACCTTTGAAAAAGAGGTCAAATACGCAACCCGCGTTCCGGTACTTTTCTACCATATCATCGACAGACTGAACCGAATGACAGTCGCTAAGGCGTCCGTTCAACAGCTAAACCGTCAAATGCTGGAAACAGTGAGCTCTGCCATTTATGACCTCACCAGAGCTGTCAAACTCGACCGATTCCTGGTGAGTCTGG
>CAZVSL010000088.1:3702-14681 GCA_964629935.1 uncultured Calditrichaceae bacterium
AACCGGAAGCGTCCGCGTCTTATGCCAGGAGCAGAAATATGATAACCCGCGACCCTAGAGCCAGGCCCAGGATCGCCATCAGTACCGGGGATCCGAACGGCATCGGTCCCGAGGTGATATTGAAGGCGCTTTGCCGGCCCGATATTCGGGCTCTGGCAAACTTTACCATCACCGGCCCGAAGCGTGTGTTTGAGTCTGTGCGTGACGACAAAGGCCGTGCGCTTTTGCCGGTCATCACGCGAGACGCCGATGACGCGCTTGTCTTTGCCGAACCCGAGGGGGCGGCAGATTATTCGCCCGAATTAGGTAAGGTTTGCCGGGCAGGCGGCCTCATTGCCGGCGTCTCCATCGAGGCTGCCTTGCAGTTGGCAAGGCAGGGCGCCGCAGATGCCGTGGTCACAGCGCCGATTTCCAAGCATGCGCTCAATCTTGCCGGTTACGCTTTCCCCGGCCACACCGAATTGCTGGCAAAATATTTCGAAGTGGATAAGGTTGTGATGATGATGGTGTGTGATGCGTTCCGGGTGGCGCTGGTGACGACGCACTGCGCCCTGTCACGCGTTAGCAGTTTGCTTTCCAAAGACGGCATTGTGACGACCGTGCGCATCCTGCATTCCGACCTGGTGACCAGGTTTGAAATTCGCAGGCCCCGCATCGCCGTCTGCGCGTTAAATCCGCATGCTGGTGAGCACGGTATGTTTGGCAAGGAAGAACAGACGATCATTTCGCCGGCGATTTCGGAACTCAAGAATGCTGGCTTTGAGGTGGATGGCCCATATCCGGCCGACACGCTCTTTACCACCATCGAGCAAAACAAATACGACGCCTACCTGGCCATGTATCACGACCAGGGGTTGATACCCGCAAAAATGCGTTCTTTTGAGCGGACAGTCAATTACACGGCCGGGCTTCCGGTTGTGCGTACATCACCCGACCATGGCACCGCCTATGACATCGCCGGCAAGGGCATAGCAACTTCTACCAGTATTGAGGAGGCAATCAAGCTTGCGTCCGCGCTGGCTGCGAAAAAGCAAGAGAGTTGAGCCCTATACGCAATTGGCGTATATTTATGACTATGTCATGCGGCATGTCAACTATTATGAGTGGGCATACTATCTCACGCGTTTGTTTAGAAAATCGCAAGGTGAAGTCAGGACCGTGTTGGATATTTCGTGCGGCACGGCGAGTCTGGGAATCGAGCTGTCTGAGCTGGGCTACAGTTATGCCGGTTTTGATAGTTCAAGAGACATGATCCGGGTTGCACAGCAAAAGCTGCTCACAAGAAAGGCCGCTTTTCCGGTGTGGATAGGCTCGATGTTTGCGTTTGAAGTCAGAGAACCGCATGATGCTGTTGTCTGCATCTACGACAGTTTGAATTATTGCCTGAATGAGAGCGCCTGCAAGCTCGTCTTCTCACAGGCTGCTGCGGCCCTGCGGCCTGGCGGCATATTTATCTTCGATGTCAGCACGAAACGGAACTCCACACGTAACTTCCGGAGTTATTATGACCGCGACCGCACACCGGAGTTTGAATATGTACGCCAGTCTTATTATCAGTGGGCAGTGCGAAAGCAGATCAATGAGTTTCATATTCTGTGGCGGCATCAAACACACTGGTACCGCGAGGTTCACCAACAACGCATCTACAGGCTCGATGAGCTGCAGAGGTTCATACAAAACAACCTCTTTGAGATAGTCGGGCTCTACTCAGGCTTCAGTTTCCGGCCTGCGACAGAGCGGTCTGAACGGGTACACTTTTTATTGAGGAAGAAGGCGGAATAGGTTGGTCAAGATCCACAATGTGAAGATGATGTATCCCAATGGCGACGGTCTCGACCGCATTAATCTCGAGGTGCGGCCGGGAGAATTCGTATATCTGGTTGGACCAACCGGCGCCGGAAAGAGCAGCGTGCTCAAGCTCATCTATATGGCTGAGTTCCCGAGCGAGGGCTACGTCCTGGTCGATCAATTTAACTCGCGCGATATTCGGGCCTCAGAGATACCGTACCTGCGCCGGCAACTGGGTGTGATTTTCCAGGACTTCAAGCTTCTGGACGATCGCGATGTGTTCGAGAACGTTGCGTTTGCCTTGCGTGTAACCGGTACGCGACGTAAGGAAATCAAGCGAAAAACGCTGCGCGCGCTTGCTGAAGTCGGTCTCAGCCACAAGAGCCGTAAGATGCCCTACGAGCTTTCCGGCGGCGAGCAGCAGCGCGTGGCGATTGCGCGCGCCATCGTCAATGAACCATTCATTCTGCTGGCTGATGAACCAACCGGAAACCTTGATCCAAAGACTGCGGTTGAAATCATGAATATTCTCGATAAGCTGAATGCGCGCGGTACGGCGGTGCTGATGGCGACGCACAACTACGAGCTCGTCAACAGCGCACTCAAACGGGTCGTGTCTATCAAACACGGCCGCACGCTCACGTGAGATAAGTCGATGCTCTTTATTCTAAAGGAAGGTTTTGAGGGTCTGATCAAGTCTAAGTTCACCGGTTTTGTCGCGACGATCACCATCGCGATTTCCCTGGTTCTTATCGGCGTATTCCTGATAATAACGGTCAACCTGAGCCGGGTGGTCAGCTATCTGCGCAGCCAGGCCGAGCTAGAAGTGTTCCTCGACGATTCCTTCGATGACACCAGAATCAAAGCGCTTGGCGACCAACTGCGGGCGATCCCCGGGGTCGAAGATTTGATTTTCGTCTCGAAAGAAAAAGCTCTTGAAAAATATAAAAGCAGGTTCAAAGGGCGGTTTGAGCAGTACCTTGAGGTGTTAGACTACAATCCGCTGCCCGCCTCCTACCGGGTCAAGCTGTATGAGGAATTCCGTACAGCGCGGGGGGCCGAACGCGTCTTCAACGCAATTCTTGCTTTGGATGAAATCGATGAAGAGGATGTCGACTACCGGAAAGAGTTTCTCGTCAAGTTGGAAAAATACATTCAAATTGCCATCACCGTTGACTTCATCGTGGGCGCGATCGTCTGTTTGAGCGCCTTGCTGCTGGTGTCCAACAACATTCGCTTGATCATTATGTCGAAGACCAAGATCATCGAGGCCATGAAACTGGTGGGCGCCACGCCATTCTTTATTCGAATGCCGCTTTATGTCCAGGGATGTGTGCAGGGTTTTCTTGGCGGCATTATTGCGGCACTATTTTTGTACGGTTTGCTGAAGCTGGGATCGCTGGAAATACCGGGAATTCTATCGGTAGACTGGAAACTATATTTGTTGATTGCCAATCTGGGCATTCTACTGGGATTGGCGGGCAGCTTTTCGGCGGTTCGCCGCTATCTATAACCTAAATTGAGCGATTCATGCAAAGAATCTTCACCAGTGGGTTATATGGTGGGTGTTCACGCTTTAGCGTGCATCCCCGCCGCCCGGGCAAGCTGAAGCTTGAACTCCGAACCACTGCGCACAGAAGAATCGCTCAATTCAGGTATAAATAACAAAGCCTTAAGCCAATTTCGCTCCGGAGTTTTTTCTTGACAAGCTGCGGGAAAATTAGTATCTTAACCACATTTGCATTTACGGGTTATTGCACAGTTCTGTTTATTGTTTGGTTAATAAACGGAGTATGCAACCAGGATGTCAGACAGAGTGCTTACAGACCGTGAGAATTTGATTTTAAACTGTGTGGTAGAAAGTTACGTGCAGGGCGCCACACCTGTCGGATCGCGAAATCTGGCCAGGAATTACAATTTGGGAATTAGTCCGGCCACGATCCGCAATGTTATGACCGATCTCGAAGAGATGGGCTATTTGTGCCAGCCGCATGTTTCGGCAGGACGTATCCCAACTGATAAGGGATATCGCTTCTATGTCGATAGTTTGATGGCGTTACAGAAGCTCAAGAAGCGGGAGCGCCAGATCATTTGGGATAATCTGAGCCAATTTGCAACAGATGTCAACGATATTCTGGCTGCTGCCTCGCGCGTTCTTGCCAACATCTCATCGCAATTGAGTGTGGTGCTGGAGCCTCGCTTCTATCAGGGCATTTTTCAAAAACTGGAACTGGTCAGCGTTTCTGATACGCGGGTTCTCGCTGTCATCTCCATCGAGAGTGGTCTGGTCAAGACCATTATGATGGAGATCGAATCTGCTGTATCGCGTGATCAGTTAGACCAGACCTCGCTCATGATCAACGAGCGTCTCAGCGGGCTTTCACTCAAAGAGGTGAAAGAAACCATCGATGCTCGCTTGCATGATGTTTCCCAATACGACAACAAATTGATCAATCTGATTCTGGAGTCTTCGGACAGATTGTTTGATTTCAAAAGCCACGAAGTCTTGCACTTTGGCGGCGCACCCAACATGGTTGCAAATCCCGAGTTCTCACAAAAGGACGATGTTGCCCGCATTCTCGATCTTATCGAGAGCAAAGAAAGCATTTTGCACAAATTCGATGAAAATGGGGACAACAAAGTTTATGTCAGAATCGGGCGTGAGAACAAAGAGGATGTTTTCCACAATTACAGCATTATCACCGCTCAATATCATATTGGCAACGTGAGCGGTGGGCTTGGCGTGGTTGGCCCCACGCGTATGCGCTACGCCAAGATCATCCCGCTTGTGGACTTTGTAGGAATGACTTTAACGAGGATGCTTTCAGACAAACTTAGTTAAAGATGGATTATGCAGGATAACAAAAAGAATGACATGAAAACCGGAGAGCATTCCGGTAGAGTCAAGACCGAATCAGAAACACGAGAGAACCACCAAAATCAGAATAAAGAGGCAACCGCCTCAACCAGAAAAAGCAGCAAGAAGAACAAATCAAAGTCTCCGTCGAGATTAAGAAAGCTCCAGGAAGAGCTTGAGCAAACCCGAAAAGAGCGGGACGAGCTCAAAGATCTCCTGCTGCGCAAGGCTGCCGAGTTTGATAACTTCAAACGCCGAACGGAGAATGAATATGTTCAGCTCATCGCCAATGCAAACGCGGATTTGATAAAAGATCTGCTGCCAGTAGTCGATGATCTGGAACGGTCCCTGGCGGCCGCCCGGGAAAAGGAGGATTTTGCCGGCCTGCTTTCCGGCGTGGAGCTGATTTATAAAAGCTTCAGCAAAGTTTTGGAAGAACGTGGTGTGAAGCCCATTCCGGCTGTTGGTGAAGAGTTCGACCCGGAAAAGCATGACGCCCTGATGCAGTTGGAAAGCAAAGAGCATGCGCCCGGCATAGTGGTGGATGAACATCGAAAAGGTTATGAGTTGAATGGCAGAGTTTTGCGTCATTCTCAAGTGTTGGTTAGCAAATAGTATCGAGACTTTGTGTTTTGCCTATGCGTGATTACTATGAGATCTTGGATGTCGACAAGGAAGCCAGTCAGGATGAGATAAAGAAAGCTTACCGCAAGCTTGCGATGAAATACCACCCTGACAAAAACCCCGGCGATCAAACCGCCGAAGTAAGATTTAAGGAAGTTGCCGAGGCTTATGAGGTTTTAAGAGACCCGCAAAAGCGGCAACGCTATGATCGCTTCGGCCACCGCGGGGTCAAAGGCGGCGGTTTTGATGGCTTCGATTTTGATATCGACCTGAGCGATGCCCTGCGCACCTTCATGTCTGAAGGCTTTGGTTTTGGCGATATATTCGGTATGGGAAGGGGCGGCCGGACAGCAAGCCGGCGGCGGCGCGGCAAAGATATGCAGGTGCGTCTGAAACTGACGCTCGAAGAGATCGCAAAGGGCGTAGAAAAGAAGATCAAGCTTAAAAAGGCCGTAACCTGCTCCGAGTGCAACGGTACCGGCGGCGCCTCGGATGATGCCTATATCACCTGCCTGCAATGTCAGGGTAGCGGCGAGTTGCGTCAGGCCAGCCAGTCTTTGTTCGGACAGTTCGTTAACATCACAACCTGTCCACGTTGTCATGGACAGGGGCGCATCCTGAAAAATCCTTGCAATACATGCGATGGTGAGGGACGCGTGCAAGGAGAATCCGTTATTACAGTCGAAGTGCCGGCTGGTGTGTCGAGCGGCAACTACATCACCGTACGAGGGGAAGGCAGCGTCGGGCTTCACGGCGGGCCAAACGGCGATGTTATCGTCTTGATCGAGGAAATCGAGCACGAACATTTCGAACGCCACGGAGACGACATTCTCTACGATTTGCCTCTGAGCTTCAGTCAGGTGGCGTTAGGAACAGATGTGGAGATACCAACCCTTAACGGCAAGGCGAAATTGCAAATTCAGCCCGGTACACAGACGAATAAGATCTTGCGCATGAAAAATAAAGGCCTGCCCCATCTACATGGGTACGGCAAAGGCGATCAATTGGTCCGCGTTGTGGTTTGGACGCCGACAAAACTGAGCGCGAAAGAAAAAAAGCTGTTGGAAGAGCTGGACAAAAGCGAGCACATGAAGCCGCCCGCAGATGACCACAGTTTCTTTAAGAAAGTGAAAGAGGCCATTTTCTAACTGAAATATTTATAAGCCACTGTGGCACGGCTTGGATATGTTTGGTTTCACGAAGCAAGAATTGTACATCGTGCGATTCTTGATAGGAGCTCTGCTGGTTGGCGCTGGAGTAAGACTCTACAAAACACACTTCTATGAGCCAGAGCTACCGCAGGTCGACCCGGCGTTTACAAAAGCCTTTGAGGCGAGTGCTGCCCGCATCAATCCGCCTGCGGACGATAGCCTGGAAACCGCGCTATCAGACCAGCTAGAACTTGAGCAGAACTTAGCAGCGCCGTCCGAGCAGCAGGAATTAACACATCCTGATAGTGAGCTTAAGATCAACATCAACGTGGCGAGTGAAGCTGAATTACAGAACTTGCCCAATGTTGGGCCGGTGATTGCGAAGCGAATCGTAAGTTATCGCAACGAAAACGGACGATTCAAACAAACGGAGGATTTGCTGAAAGTCAAGGGAATTGGCAAGAAGACCTTAGCGAAGATCGAGTCTGCGATCGTTCTTAATTAAGTCAGCAATTTATTACCGAGGGAGGAGAAATGCCAGAGCCAAGACAACAGAAGGCGAAAGGATCGATTATCTTCGAGCTGTTGATCGTGATTTTGACTGCTATGCTGGTTGCTTCGATTCTGTATCCGAAAAAGATCACGAGCGATGAAGAAAAAAATCAGGAGATTTGCCGCAACCGTATCGAACAGATTCAAAAAACAGCTTTGCAATATCAGAAATACAAAGGCGTGTATACAGATACATTGTCACAGCTATTTGACTTCGTGCGTAACAGTGAAGAATATGCCCATTACGTCGACTCGCTCATCATCGGTGGCCTGGATTCGATTATCACAACCTTGGTCGAGTTAAGAGAAAGGCAGGATAGCATCGCTGCTCAAATCCCGTCGGCAACCGACTCGGTGATGATCGATTCTTTGGCACAACTGGAGAATGATCTTAAGTTTGATGCCAGGCAATTGGCCGGATATGTGGAATTCGTGCACGATAAGATGAAAGCCTTGCCCAACATGCCGATCAAGCAATTGCAGGAGGTATTCATCACAGTGGATTCCAAGCAATTTACTCTCGATATGGATATTGTCAGAAACTCGATCGAGAGTGGGCAGTTGCAGGCGGCCATGCAGGCATCGCGCAAAGTCAAGCAGGTTATGCAATCAGCGCTTGACAGATTTACAAAGGTCAAGAACCGGGTACCGGCGTACAAGGATGCGGGCCTGGACTCACTCGCAATTTGTCCGACGACTGGAGAAACCCTGCAACTTGTACACGTGGACACCTCCGCGATAAAATATCTGAATGTCTATTGTCCGATAGACAGCATAGATGTCGCTGCCGTCGAGAGCGATTTTCTCAAGTCAACCATCGGGGGCTTGAGTTTGTCCAATCATGGCAAAATCGAAAGCGGGGAAAAGAGTTGGGAGGAGGAATAAAACGCCTCACCTTATGGAGGTAGTAGAATGACCCGGGACAACACTGGGATTCTGGGAATGAGCCTGGTCGATGATCAGCTTCGCATTGTGGAAGGCCGTAAAGAATCAGCCAACGAATTCCAGGTTACTCATCTGGCCCAGGGTCGGGTGCGTCAGCCGTTCAATTTCGAAATCTTTTCTGATAAGAACATGCCGCGACGATTTGCCGAAGATATCACGCGGCTGTATCAATCACAGGATTTCAACATCACTGAAGTCGCCTTCTCATTGGACTCCCGTATGGTTCTGGTCAAAAAGCTTGCTGTGGACCGTGCGCTGGAAGTCGGTAAGCTTGACGATCACATCAATTGGGAAGTGCAGCAATTCGCCATATCACCGCTTGGGGAGTATGTGATAGATTTTGAGGAGCTGGGCGCGAATACAAACGGACCAACCAGCAGTATGCTCGTGGTCGTGGTTCGCAAGCGTATCGTCCAGTTCCTGAAGCAGATTTTTAAACATACGGACTTGAATCTCAAGGTAGTCGACGTCGATATTTTTTCCGCACAGAGGGCTTTGCAACTAAACTATGATTATAGTGACACAGATAAAATCTGCCTGATCGACATCGAAGAGCAAAAGGTCCATTTTTCTATTCTAAAGGGAAAGAATTTCTTCCTCGCTCAAGACCTCGCACCGCCAAACGAAAGGAACTTTACCAAAAGTACCGACTCAACTGCCAGAGCCATCTCCAAGGAGTTGCGCAGGATCATACTCGACCACCAGCTCGGTAAAAACGTGGAAGATTTAAGCGAGATTTTTCTGTATGGTGAAGCAGTTGAAGATGGCGTCGTCGAGGGCTTGCAGAACAGTTATGATATTAGGATTGATCGCGCCAATCCGTTTCGGAAGATCAAACTGCCTCCGATGGCTCAGGAAGAAGTGAGCCAGGCTCGTTCGGAGCGGTATATGATCTCGGTTGGAGCGGCATTGCGTGGCATACAATAGACTCATATGTTTTATTTTTGGAGCGTAATATGGTTGATATTAATCTTATAGGCGATGACAAGACCGGGGAAGAAGAACGAGTAGACGACTTTACTCAAACTTCCAGCATGGATACACAGGAGCTGGCATTTGAGGAAAGAACCGAGACGTTTGACACCACCAAAACCGCCGGGTTTTCGCAAAAACGGAATTATTCTTCGCTGATCGCGACCCTCATCATAATGGCGGTAATCATCCTGCTGGGCACCTCCATCTATTTTTTCATGTTCAGTGATGATGAGGCCGAGCAAGCATCTATCCCGGACTTCCCGGCCAGCAGTGATGAGGTGGTGAGCACGGAACCCGTAGACGACCCTGAGCTGCGTGAGCTGGAGCAGCAATTTGCCGAGGACATCCAGGATTTTGAGCAGGGTGAAAGCGCCGAACAACCGGCAGGGACCAGCTCAGAGCCTGTCGCGGCGCCGGAAGTTTCGCAACCGTCTCAGCAGCCGCCAGCACGCCAGCCGGAGCCGGCACGCACACAGCAGCCCGCACCAACGCGTACGCAGCCCGCTCGCAGCAGCACCACTCCGGTCAACGCCGGGTTCGTGGCAGCTTCCCATGAGGCCGTGGAATCGGTGACAACCCTATTATCACAGGTGCCGTCCGATTTGAGCACGACCTTGCTTTCTTACACCGGACAGAGAGTCCGAATGGAGCTCGTGGCCGGCTCGAGCACCAGCGCCAGAAATTTTGCCCAGCGTCTGAACCAGACCTGGAACGGCGCCAATTTTGAGGTGGTTTCGGAAAGCCAGGTTGAAGGCAATGGCGCGTTCCTTGAGAAAGCTCTCATCTCCGGCCGGATTGCTGGCGCATCCAACTCCGCCAATGGCGGCGTTCGTTTCATGACCCTGGCGCAGGCAAAAGACTGGCTGAATCAGACAGCGCGACAATTTGGCCTGAACGTGCGTGAGCTCAAAACGCAGCCAGGCACACGTGACGGCGGCTATCAAAAGACGCCAGTGGTGGCGCGCGTGTATGGCAACCAATCCTCGCTCGTCGGCTTTCTGGAAGAGATGTCAAATCAGTCCGTCAACCTTGAGCTGGTCAAGATTCTGCTGGTTTCACCGGACATGCTGAACTACACCGATGACAACCTGATTCTTGTTCTCAACATGTTGTTGTACGAACAATAATCGGCTTGTAAGCTGCGATGCGGGTCATAGCCGGTTCCAGGAAAGGACTGAAACTCGTCGCATTCAAAAATCGTGATATTCGTCCGACTTCCGATAGAACTAAGGAATTGGTGTTTAACGTCATAAGGGATCATGTGCCGGAAAGGATAGTTCTGGACCTTTTCGCCGGAACCGGAAGCCTTGGAATTGAAGCCTTGAGCCGTGGTGCGGTCAAGGCTATTTTTGTTGAAAACCATCGCCGGGCCCAGGAGGTTATCTTGCGAAATCTCGAGCACGCCGGCTTCCGGCAGCAGGCAGAGCTGATGCGTACATCCGTCTATGTTGCCATCAAACGGCTGCAGAATGCCCGTCAGAATATAGACTTGATCTTGGCCGATCCTCCTTATGCAGGTAACCATGCGTTCGAGACAGTCGCGGCAATTGATCGCAGCCTGGTGCTCAGTGTCGGCGGTTGGCTCGTGATCGAACACAGCAAAACAGCGGGCTTTCCCGAATCACTGTATCGCCTGCAGAAAGTGCAAACAAAAGGCAAGGGAGATTCTCTGGTTTCATTTTTTCGCTATGAAGACTGAATCTAAAATCGCTATTTATCCCGGCACATTCGATCCCATCACCAATGGTCATTTGGACATTATCGAACGGGCCATAACGCTATTTGATACGGTGATCATCGCGGTGACCACGAACCCGTCAAAACAGCCGTTGTTCACCGTGACGGAACGCATGAACATGATTGGCAATGCAACCCGCGAACTGCAGGGCGTGCAGATCGAAAGCTTTGAGGGTCTCCTGATGGATTATGCCAAACACAAGCATGCACATGTCGTACTCAGGGGGCTGCGCGCCATAACTGACTTCGAATACGAATTTCAGATGGCGCTGGTCAACCGCAAGCTCGCAGGTGATATCGTAACGCTGTTTCTTATGCCAAACGAAAAATACTCATACTTGAACTCCACC
>CAZVSL010000089.1:0-4955 GCA_964629935.1 uncultured Calditrichaceae bacterium
GCGCTGGTCTCGACATCTTCTTTGGCGATCGACCAGGTCCCCATAAAGGTCCATTTCGTGCGATAGTCTGTTGGCACGCTTATCTGACCATTGCTGTCCACGTATGGCGAAAAGGGTTTGCCAGAATCGCCGGCCCGGGCCGCGACCATCGTCACCGATATGAACGCCGCCAGCAGCCCCAGCGCAGTCAGTCCTGCGATTTGTTTCGAGTCTGTTTTCATGGCCACAATCTCTCTTGTGATTTAAGTAAGCCGGACAAGGGGAAAAGCTCGTCGCCCTTGCCCGGATAGAGGGTTAAGAGATATTTGTTACAGGTAACGAATACCGTATTTGCGCGCCAGCTCATCGACTTTCTCAGTATCCGGTTCGCCATTCAGATAAAGATTGTGCATCTCGACGAAGTAGTTGTCGAACTTGCCCGGCAAGATGACATCCAGCACGCGACTCGGCGTGTTTCCGATATTTGTGTAGCCGTGCGGGATGCCTCTGGGAAGCAGCGCCATCACGCCTTTCGTGGCCTTCATGGTTTCATCGCCTAAGGTTACCTCGATGTCGCCATCGAGAACGTAGACAAGTTCATCTTCATGGTCGTGAACATGGGTCGAGACGCCTGTGCCGGGTTGGGAAACCAGCTCCACCACTGAAAACACGCCATTGGCTTCACTGCTTTTGGCGCGATGGAATACCTGGCTGCCGGCAATACTGAGTTCGTCGCCGCCGCCTGGCGGAGAAATGATCGGCTGCTGAGTTGTAGTTGGCATGAAGTCTCCTTTCTTTTTGTGTCTGAATTTGATGCAATCAATTAATTAGAGCAGGGCCTCGAAAGACCCTGCCCGGTTTGGAGGTTGTTATGAAGTGAAATCTTCACCGCTGACTTTTTGCCAGAATGCAGCGGCTTTGCGGGTCAGTTTCCGGTTGTCGCCATCCTTTTCCCACAGCGCCCTGGCGTCCACTTCGATGTCGTTAAGAAAGACATACAAGCGGCCGTTGACGATTTTGAACTTCTCGGGGTCGATGCGGAAGCGGCCCTCAACCGTCATCCCGAAGGCACACCAACCGCCGAAAGCCGGCTCATACTTCTCCGGATTGTTGAGGAATTTTCGCCGCTGAGCCTCGTTGGTGAAATAGTAGTTGATGCCCTGATACTCAGCCTTGAACTCCTTCTTACCCCGCTCGGCCTTGCCTTTCTCGAAGTAGGAAACCGGACTGTAGCCCCGCAACGCGATTCGCGTATCATCGAGATTGTAATGCTCGATGCCGGGCCGCGCTTCAGATGTATTCTTTTCACCGGTAGCAGCCAGGTTTGCTATGGCAAGCGAAATACCGGCGAGAACTAGGGCAGAGAATAAAGTGATTTTTCTCATGCAACTCTCTCCTTTCTGTTGTTATGAAGAATTAGTTTTAGTTATGGCAACTTTTAAAGCTGCCAACAGTCCTGGTATACTCAATCCATGTGCCAAAAAAAAAGAGCCACCCGAGTGTCTGCTCAAGTGGCTCTTTTACAATGACTTATGATGTTGTGACTGCTAGTTCATACTTTGTGAATGCCTGCTATGTAAGATGATATTTCGGATTGGGTGCGATATGTCGACTGGTTTCATTCTCAAGGTTACTGCCTTAGTTCATCCAGATTACCAGAAGAAAAGTCTCTTTTACCGTGAACTAAACCAAGTACGGTGATTTCATTCTTGCCTATATCATAAATCAACCGATATGAATAAATAAACAACTCTCTGATATTAGGATCATCAATTTCCGGTACAATTCTGCCGATGTGCGGGAATTCAGATAATACTTCAGATCTTTCTACGATTTCGGCAATGACTTTTTGGGCGTAGAATTTTGAGTTTTGAGCTATATGATCGTATACCTGCTTTAGATCGCTCTTGGCCGGATTTGACCATTTTACCATGATTCAATTTCTTTCTTCAAATCCTTGACAGTGGTAGCTTCGCCGCGTCTCATCGCTTCCTGGCCCTTGCGTACTTTGTCAATGATATATAGCCTGTACATGATGTCATCTACCGTAGCATCTTCCGGCAATTTGGCAATTGCATTCATTGCTTCTTGTTTTAAGGATTCCATCGATATATACTCCTATATTCTGTTCAGTAAATACATGTTGTAGATGGGGAACCCATAGGTCTGAACCACTAAACCAATCTTCAGATAATAAGAAAGAATATAAATTAACGGCGATAAAAACAAACAATATATGAGAGTTTGCGGTTCGCATTCAAAAGATTAACCAAACGTTTCAACCCTGTCTATCTTGGTGATGCCAAGCTTTTTCATCCTTGACCACAGAGTCGAGCGATTGATGCCCAGCAATTTTGCTGCGCCTTCGGAGCCGCCCACCACTCCCTTTGTTTGCTCTAATGCTTTCACGATATGCATGCGCTCCATATCCTCGAGGGTGGTAATGCGGCTCTCTCGTGTGACAGCTTTATTCGAAATGCCAATGTGGTCTGTTCTTATGTTACCCTTATCGCAAAGTATGACAGCACGTTCGAGAATATTGGCCAGCTCGCGCACGTTGCCTGGCCAATCATAACCCATGAGTTTGTCCAGGCTCGCAGTGTCGAGGCTATCAATTCTCTTACCCATCTTGTCCGAGAATTTCCTGATGAAGTAGTTCGCCAGCAGGGGCACATCTTCCATGCGTTCACGCAGCGGCGGGATGTAGATCGGAAAAATGTTGAGCCGGTAGAACAGGTCTGAGCGAAAAAGTCCCTGCGTAACCGCCTGCTCCAAATTGCGGTTGGTGGCAGCGATCACGCGGACATTCACCTTTATGGTTCTGGCGCTTCCAACCGGCTCGAACTCCTGCTCCTGCAAAACCCGCAGAAGTTTAACCTGGGTCTCGAGCGGCAGCTCGCCCACTTCATCGAGAAAGATGGTGCCTTCATCGGCGAGCTCAAAGCGGCCTTTCTTCCTGGCTGTGGCGCCGGTGAAAGCACCCTTTTCATGGCCGAAAAGCTCGCTTTCGACTAATCCGGGAGGCAGCGCGCCGCAATTGACACTGACCCAGACAGCTTCGTTGCGCTTGCTGAGGTTGTGGATGGCTCTGGCGACCAATTCCTTGCCGGTGCCAGTTGCACCAGTCAAAAGCACAGTGGAATCTGTATGCGCCACCTTTTCCATTTGTTTGAAGACACTTTTCATCGCCTGTGAGGCGCCAATGATCTCGCCGAAATTAAAGACGCTCTCAATCTCTTCCTGCAAATACGACTTCTGGTTCTGCAGTTTGTTGAGTTCAGTTTCTGCTTGCAAGCGCTCATTGATATCGCGCAAAATAATGGTGCAAAATTTCTTGCCGGATATTTTGAAGTGAGATAGGGTTGCTTCCACGGGGAATTCTTCGCCGTTGCTGCGAATGGCAGTTAGACCCTCGGGCGCCCACAGGTAGGGCGTCGCCACCCTCTGGCTGGCAGACTTCGCCAGCAAATCACGAAATCTTTCGGAGAAAAACTGCTCGACCGGCTTAGCCGCAATCTCGGCAGCGGAGCAGAGAAAGACTTTCTCCGCCGCACGGTTGAATAGGACAATCCGTTGTTTTGCGTCAACCGTTATAATAGCGTCCATGGCTGATTCCAGAATGCACGCCAGGCGTTGTTCGCTTTCGCGCAGAGCTGTTGCGACCTTTTTCCTTTCAGCGATCTCCTTTTTGAGCTCATTATTGGCCATTGTCAGGGCTGCCGTACGCTCTTCGACTTTGCGCTCCAATTCAGCGTGCGCTTTGCGCAAAGCAGCTTCAGCGCGGCGGCGGGCCCGTTTCTCCTCCGCCTCTTGCAGCGCTCGCAGCACAGAAGGCCCCAATCGTTGCAGGCGATGCTTCAGTACATAATCGGTGGCGCCTTTTTTGACGGACTCGATGGCACGCTCCTCACCGATAGCCCCGGAAACGAATACGAACGGAACTTCCGGACATTGTTTCAGGACGAAGTCAAGGGCGGTCATGCCATCAAAAGTGGGGAGGGAATAGTCAGCGAGGATGAGATCGGGCTGGAACTCTCTCAGTGCTGTGAGAAAGCTATCGCGAGTTTGCACGCGTTTTGCCGTGAACAGCAGCTTGCTCCTGCGAAGCTCGACCTGCATCAATTCAGCATGACTGGCGACGTCTTCCAGGATCAAGAATCGGTGCTTCGTTGCCATGGCTCTGCCCTCCCGAATTCAAATAGCTATTGCTTTGAAGAATCATTTTGTCCCTAATCATCTTGCCATTTACACGTCAAAAAGGCGCTCTGTTCAACAGCACCCAATAAAACCCCAGCTCTGAAACGGACTTGATAAACTTGTCAAACTTGACCGGCTTGACGATGTAGCTATTGACGCCCAGCCGGTAACTTTCCACAACATCCCTCTCTTGTTGCGAGGTGGTCAGCACGACCACCGGGATGCTTCTGGTTTGCTCGTCCGTTTTGATTTGACGTAGTACCTCAAGGCCATCGACTTTCGGAAGTTTCAGGTCTAGCATGATAACCTTTGGGCTGTTTTCGATTTTGCGCTCGGCATAGGAGCCTTTGCAAAATACGAAGTCCAGCGCTTCGGCGCCATCGCTTACCACGTGTACACTGTTTGCCAGATTGTGTTTTTTTAGCGCCCGCAAAGTCAACTCAACATGTTGTTTATTGTCTTCGACCAGCAAGATGTCAACCAGGTCAGCATTCGCCATGCATCAATTCTCCTTTTGTGGTAATGTGAAATAGAAGGTAGCGCCGTCGTCGACTCTGCCTTCGGCCCAGATTCTGCCGCCGTGGCGTTGGATGATGCGTTGCACAAGCGCCAGGCCAACGCCCGTGCCCTCAAACTGCTCTTCAGAATGCAGGCGCTGAAACACGCCGAAAAGTTTGTCAGCGTATTGCATGTCAAAGCCAACGCCATTGTCTTTGATGTAAAATACCGTTTCTCCGTTCTTGACTTCAGAGCCCACTTCGATAACGGCCTTTTCTTTC
>CAZVSL010000089.1:4965-14678 GCA_964629935.1 uncultured Calditrichaceae bacterium
TTTCACGGTCGTGAATTTGACAGCGTTGGAGAAAAGATTAACCAGCACTTGCCGAATCATGGCCTGGTCGCCAAAAGCAGCGGGAAGTCGCTTTAGCTTGAATTGCGGCTTCCGCTTCGTCTGCATGGTAGCGAGCCTGTCAATTGCCTGCCTGGCCAGACTGGTCATATCGATCTTTGTGGGCAGCATTTTCTGGTTGCCGATTCGATAAAAGACGAGCAGGTCGTCGATAAGCTGGCCCATGTTCTTGCTGTTGTCGCAGATGGTGCGCAGGTATCTTTGCCCCTCCGCATCGAGTCTGCCGAGATAGTCTTCGGCGAGAAGCTGCGCGAAACCATCGATGGCAAGGAGCGGCGTACGCAGATCGTGGGAGATGGAATAGGCAAAGGACTCCAGCTCAGCGGTGCGCTCAGCCACGCGTTCTTCCAGCTCAGCGGCATGGCGCTGAACCTGGTCATGTAGCCGGGCCTGCTGGATGGCAATGGCCAAACTATCGGTTACCTCGCGGGCAATTTGCACCTCCTCTTCAGAAAATGCCTCAGGATGTTGCGAGCCCAGGTTGAAGGCGCCGAGCAGTTTATTCTTGACCATGAGCGGGACACTGATGAAAGAGCGTATGCCCTCAGCGCGAAGCCTCTCAACGATTTCAGTGCCAACGTGATTTTGGATATCATTGACAATTCGAGATTTGCCCTGGCGTAGCTCATCAATGCCTTCAAACGCATCAAGGGGAAAGCGCCCGCCGGCGCCCAGCTTTGTTTTGCCACGGGCGTGAGTGGCGATATTGAGGGTCTCATGCAATTCAAAATCAAACAGCACCACCGTGGCGCGCTGGCACGGCGCTAGCTGCTGAATGCGCTGCAACGCTGCGCCGGCGATCTCTTCGAGTGAGCGCGCCGCCAAAATAGCACGGTCGATCTCTTGCAGAGTTTCCAGGCGTTTGGTATAACGTTGCAACGCCTGCTCGGCACGTTTGCGTTCCGTAATGTCCTGAATTTGGGCAAACAGGTACCAGGGCTTGCCCTCCAAATCACGCACTACCGAGGCTGTTGTGATCGCCCAAAGTGTGTCGCCCTGGCTGTGAACGTAGCGCTTCTCGATTTGAGAACAATCGATTTCGCCCTGCTTGACTTTCTGAAAATTTACCACACTCTTTTCAAGGTCATCCGGAAATGTAATTTCCTGAAAGCGTTTTGCCAACAGCGCTTCTTCCGAATATCCAAGCATGCGACAAAGAGCTTTGTTGACCGAAATAAAATAGCCGTCAGTGGCAGTCATGGCCATGCCGATGGAGGCATTCTTGAAGCCGCTGCGAAAACGTTCTTCGCTTTCCTGCAGCGCTTCCTCAGCCCGCTTGCGCTCCAATTCAACGCCGGCGCGCGCAGCGAATATCTCGAGAATAGAGCTGTAGTAGGTCGTTTTTAGCATCGGTTTATCGTCGAGGATAGCCAGATGCCCTATCAGCTCGCCCGCTGAATCGAGAAGCGGCACACCCACATAGGATTGAAAGCCCTCTTCTTTTGGGTACAGCTCTTCAAGCTTTTCAGGATAGACGCACAATTCTCCCTGGATCACTTTCTCGCAGGCAGTACCGGCAACATCATATTCGATGTTTTCTTTGAGCTCGCCGCTTTTTACAAAAGCCAGGGTTCGAACGCGTGTTTTGGCCACGTCGGTACATTCGGTGACGAAAACGACGCTGGTCTGAAGCGTTGAAGCCAGATGTTGCACCAGGGAACGGAAGAAATCTCCGCCGGTAACCGCAAGGGTGCCCTCGGTAACCGCTCGCAACGCTTGTTCAACCTGCCGGCGTTCCGCGATCTGCTGTTTCAGCTTCTGATTGGCTCGGGTGAGCTCGGCCGTGCGGTCCTGAACCCGGCGTTCCAATTCATCATGCATTTTGCGAAGTTGCTTTTCGGCGTCCTTACGCAAGGTGATATCACGCACGAATGCGAGCAAGGCAGTTTTGTCGCCAAGATGCAGGACCGACGCAGAAATTTCAGATGGCAGCCGGCTGCCGTTCTTTGTCAAGCACGTCAGCTCATTGGTCCAGCCACTGCCTTTGTCGAAGACAGCGCGGGCAAATGCTTGCAATGCCGGCATTTCTTGCGGGTGAACGGCAGATACTGACAAAGATAGAAGCTCATCGCGGCTGTAGCCAAGCATGGCGCACGCTTTGGGATTGCAGTCGTGGATTATATCTTCAAACGGATCGATAACAAAGATAGCATCATTCGAATGATCAAAAATCTTGCGAAAGCGTGCTTCGCTGCGAGCGGCGGGATCGGCATCGCCCTGCAGGTTTGCGGACAGGCGTTGAGCCTGATCGCGCAAGCTTCTCAGCTCATGAATCAGTTGTGCTTTGGTTTTGCGTTCATCCTGCATTAGCGTGTGCCAGCGTCAGATTTCCGGAAATCATCAAAAATGGGTTGTACCATCCGTTCACAGTCCCTGGGTCAGGTTTAGCCCGATAGACAAGACGAATTTCATGCCAGAAAAAATATCAAGATTCAATTTTGATTTAAGTATTTAGCTATCCAATGATTTAAAGCAATGCCAACATAGCAATGCGATCATTTTAGCTCTTGCTGCAAGAGCCGATATGTCAGCACAGGTGCGATATTTCAGCACGCGCGTTCCGTCCGCTGTGTTGATAACCTCGTCGATAAACCGTCTCACGATTTGCTTGTTTTCATTTGCTGACACGATGACGCCTTGCCGTTATTTCGTGTACTCATACATAATGTATAGGACAAGAACAATGGCTAACAATTACGAAGCCTTCTCCCCATCGAATCTGACGCTTGCCAGCTTGCGTTCATTCACCCGCAGCTCAAACACATCCGGGCGCGCATAATGTCCATCGGTATCGAGGGCCATACGTCCTTCTGCGAGAAGGTGCGGGTTGAGCTCCGCATACAGGATGGCGGGCTGGTCGTACACTGGTTCCTGCAAAAAGCTGCCGTCAGGCGCAATGATGGCGCTGCCGCCGCGCAACAGCAATGCCTCGTCGTCGCCGGGAATGCTTTGCAGCAATCCCAATCCGTGATTTGCGCTCCCGGCAGACGATTTGAAATCGGCGATGATCTGGCCACGACTCATCACCGCACCAGCCGCCAGCACGAAACATTGCCCCTCAAAGGCGTAGTGTCGACTGGCAATCAGATTCATTTCTTTGACCATGGGCCACTGCGCAATGTGCACGGCTTCATGCTTTGCGTGCATGGCGGCGCGCGCCAGCGGCATCCAGTGCTCCCAGCAGATCAGACCGCCAAGCGGGCCGTGCTCGGTTGCAAGCGTGCTCAGCGTGCTGCCGTCGCCGCGACCCCAGAGCAGCCGTTCCGTGTAAGTCGGCATCAGTTTGCGATGCAGGACGAAATCACGGCCGTTCCTGTGCAGAAAAAACATGGTGTTGTATAACGTACCGCCCGACCGTTCCTGCGCACCCATGACGATATGTGCATCCGCCTCTGCTGCAGTTGCCTGCAAGCGGCCGAAGGCCTCTCCCGGCACGGTCACGGCGTTTTCGACCAGGCAACGGAACAGCGCCTTCGCCGGGGGATGGTCCCAGAGCCCGGCCTCAGGTGCAAAATCCAGCCACACGGGATAACCCGGCAGCCAGGTTTCGGGAAAAGCAATGACGTGCGCGCCATGCTCTGCAGCCTGCAGCGCATGGCTTCGGGCACGTTCCAGACTTTCGGTGAGGTTCAGGAAAACTGGCGGCTGTTGCACCACAGCGACTTTGAAGGTTGACATAGCTTTACGACTCCCGCGTGAAGGGTCTGGTGATCCCGTAGCATTAGCCCGGGAACCACAAGTTTATCAAACATGCCTTAAAAATGCAATGAGAACGTGCGGACAACGAACCTCGGGCGCCGGTGCAATTATGTCCTTTCACAGGAGCGAAGATATGAGGTGGGGGCAGGCTCACGTTGTGAGCCATTTCTTTCGGGCAGAAACGGAGTTATGATTAACAACAGCGAAGCTGTCAGCCCTGAGCCCTGCCTGGAATAGAGACCGTCAGGCTTCGACGGAGCCTGTCCTGAGCCCTTCGGCAGGTATGACACGCCTGGTCGCAGAGTGACGAAACAATTGGTTTAGAATTGTGCCTCGCATCATGGAACTTTCATGCTTCTTATTGGTATGTGTTTGTGCGTGTGTAAATGAGACGAGGCATTGACATTTACGCTCGTTTTTTGTAATCTCAGCATGAGGGGACGACATGGCTTCGACGGGGGTCGAGAAGCTGAGAGCTGCATGCCGAGGTTTTTTCAGGTCCTCGTAAAACAACTGGAAACAAGAATTAAACGCAGACAATTATGCGTATGCAATGGCTGCATAACTAATACTTATGTAGCCCGCTTATTCGAGCTTCGCCGCAAAGCTCGGATTTAAGCGTCGACATTGCGGCTATACTTTTGTGCTCGCCTGAGGCGCAAAAGTGAAACAAATCAGGCTGGCCCTGGCAGGCTTTGTTTGTTGTGCCTCCCGGGGTGAGATTCAAACGACAAACTAAGCATGTAGATGTTCTTGGTGACTGTCCCTCGGACGTGGGTTCGATTCCCACCGTCTCCACCATTTCTGTTCATTCCCTGATGGCAGCAGCATCTAAGAAGGCAATAAAAAAGGCGCTATGCATAGCGCCTTTTTTATTACAATTTGAAGTTTTCCTGTCAGCCAGAGCCAGCTAGAATTTAGGCCGCCACCTGCCGTTTGAATGAGGCCTTCCGATCGAGAAATAATCGAAATCCATTTTCTTGAGCCGCCTTGGATCGTACAAATTGCGACCATCGAAAATGACGGGACGTTTAAGAGTCTCTTTGATGAGATAGAAGTCCGGCTCTCTGAAGGCGTTCCATTCGGTCATAACCACGAGCGCATCTGCACCTTCCAGCGCATCATATCTTTTGTCATGCAGGAAAAGCTCCTTGCCGATGCGGTCGCCAAAAATTCTTTTGGCCTCATCGAGCGCTTCCGGGTCATGGCCGTTCACTTTTGCGCCTCTGGCCGTGAGTGCATTGATCATATCGATGGCCGGCGCCTCGCGCATATCATCTGTTTTGGGCTTGAACGCAAGGCCCCACATGGCGAAGGTCTTGCCTCTCAGGTCGCCGCCATAGAATTTGTCGATCTTATCGATCAGGATGGTCTTTTGACGTTTGTTGACGTTCTCTACTGCTTTGATTATTTCGAGTTCATAGCCGTTATCGTGGGCCGTTTTGATGAGCGCCTGGACGTCTTTGGGGAAACAAGAGCCGCCGTAGCCAGTGCCGGGATAGATAAAGCTCGGGCCGATGCGGCTGTCCGTTCCAATGCCCTTGCGCACCATTTCCACATCAGCGCCCAGGATATCACAGAGATTGGCAACATCATTGATAAAAGAAATCTTGGTGGCCAGCAGAGAATTGGCTGCGTATTTGGTGAGCTCAGCGCTGCGGCGATCCATGAACAGGATCGGCTTGCCGGAACGAACAAACGGCTGATAAAGATTGCGCATGATCTCAGCGGCATCCTCGTTGTCCGTCCCGATGACTACGCGATCCGGGCGCAGAAAATCGTCGATTGCAGCGCCTTCTTTCAGGAATTCGGGGTTGGAAATTACGGCAAACTTGTGGTCTGTTTGCTTCTTGATTTCAGCTTCGACTTTTTCTGCAGTACCAATCGGCACCGTGCTTTTGTTGACGACCACTTTGAAACCATTCATATATCTGCCAATGTCGCGTGCCACAGACAACACGTGCTTGAGATCGGCAGAGCCATCTTCATCCGGCGGCGTGCCTACCGCAATGAAAATGATTTGGGCGCTCTGAATTGACTCTTTGATATCTGTTGTGAAGTAAAGGCGTTCGCCCTTGACGTTGCGCCGCACCATGTCAGAGAGGCCGGGCTCATAGATTGGAATGAACCCCTTGTTCAGTTTGGCGATCTTTTTCTCATCGATGTCAACACAGGTGACATCATTGCCAGTGTCTGCAAAACACGTTCCGGCAACCAGGCCTACATATCCGGTTCCGACAACAGTAATTTTCATTTAGCCTTCTCCGTAGTTGCTTGAGTATGTTGGGTCTGTTTCAAAATTATCGGCAGTTTGAGCGTAATGATTAAGTCATGAATGGTGTTGCAACTCAACGCTGACTACCAAAAACATTAATAAATCTACAGCCGAGATTAGCCATATGGCGAAAAGCCAGAGGTGTGCCTGAAAGCCGCCAGAGGCAGGAGCGATTGGCTGAAAGGATGAGGTGAACCTGTGTTTCGGACCGTGCTGCTTCGATGTTTATCGCAGGCGGCTCTTGTTATAAGCGTGGAGAGGTCGGGTTAGTCCGCAAAAGAGCAAAAGGAGTCTATGTAAAGAATTGTAAATAGTTATAACCGCGACGTATACCGGGGGAGAATCGATGTCAAATGTTATCTCCGGCTCACTAGGAGGAGCCATGCTGTCTGAAAAAGGAGGGTTGGAGATACTCAGTCTTCTCATCAATAATTCATGTAATCTTGCCTGCAAACACTGCTATCTTCACTCCCATGAGTTAGCAAAGCGCCTTGCCCCAACTGAGTGGCAGCGATTTCTGACCTCCGCTTTCACGGCTCTCAGGCCATCGGTGGTGTGCTTTGCCGGTAAAGAAGTATTTGTGGATGAGGATAGTGCGGCAATATTGTTGGATGCTGTAAAGCTGAGAAACGCGTGCCAACCACAGGACCGGCAGACTCAGATCGGCGTGATGACAAACGGCGCCTTGCTGCATCAGTATCGGGCGCAGCTTGATGAAACCTCACCGGATTATTGGGATGTCAGCGTCGACGGCCTGCCAGCCATGCATGACAGCATTCGGGGAGCGGGCGCGTTTGCCCAACTTGCACCGAATCTGGCCTGGCTGCTGGAACGGGCTGCGGACCGTGTCTGGCTGACACACACGCTGTTCGAGACAAACCTGAATTCGCTGCCTGATTTTGTGAGTCATTACGCCACACAATTCGGGGTTCGCAATTTCTCTGTCGGTTTCTACCAGCAGTTAGCCAATACGGAGGCGTCTCTGGCGCTCACAGACCAGCAGTATCATGAGTTGATCTTCAGGGTTTTGCCGAGATTGGCGACCATTCCGCTTTCGGAACGCATCACGGTGCGCATGGAGTTTGATTTGGAGCAACTGCAGATAATTCCGTTGTTGATCGCTACGGGTTGGGCAGAGCCAAACCGGGCCATTGCTTTTCGAAGCCACGAGTTTGATAACGGACTTACGCTCAGAATTGACACAGTCGCCAAACCCATCGGTTTGTGGCGCAGTGTGGGCGTGAGTGCGGAGGGCGACTGGCTATCTACCGAAGATGTGTTGTACCCGCGGGAACGGGCAAAAGCGGTTGCCAACGTGAGAGACCACGATTATGATGCAGTGCAGCTTTATGGCGCAGGATTGCGACAGATCAGATACCTCGAGCAGGACTTTCTGAGCGCGGCTGCCTAGTGCTCCCCCTGACGCAGATGCCTGGGTATGGTCCATCTTTCCAGCCCCTCGAAAAACAGCTCTCCCAGAATAGCCAGCAGTGCGGCGGGGATCGCGCCCCACATGATCAGGCACACATCATTGAGCGACATACCGGTAAAGATGTACTCGCCCAGACCCCCTGCTCCGATAAATGCAGCTATGGTGGCTGTGCCGATCACGAGAACTGTTGCCGTGCGAATACCCGCCAACACCGTGGGCATGGCCAGTGGTAATTCAATATGGCGTAGCCGCTGCCAGGCTGTCAGACCCATGCCGACGGATACACGCTTGAGTATGGGATCGATCGAGGTGAGCGCAGTGTAGGTGTTGCGCAAAATAGGCAGAAGAGCATACAGGAACAACGCCACGAGCCCGGGTTTTACACCAATTCCAAACAACGGAATCATAAGCGCCAGTAGCGCCAGGGAGGGGATGGTCTGCATCAGCCCGGTGAAATAGATCACCGGTCCCGATATGCGGCGCAATTTGTAGATCAGCATACCCAGGGGAACGGCAATGAGTATGGCAGCACTCATCGCAATGACAACCAGGAAAATGTGATCCAGGGTTTTTTGCGCTAAATCCGACCAGCGATTGGTCTGAGCCGCAGCTCCGACATCCCGCACCAGTTTATTTTTGATAAGAAAAGCACGCGCCGCTTCTGCAAATGTTTTGCCTGCAATTGCGACCTGAGCATTGAGATTCTGCATCTCAGTCTCGTCGAGTTTGTCGGCGAGCAAGGCCAGTACATTCTTGGCCCGTTGTGGCAAGTCGGTCCGTGCAAGAGGTGCGGCCAGGTATTCGGGGAAAAATTTCTTGTCGTCTTCGAGCAAGGCCAGGTCATACTTTCGGATTTCTGCATCCGTGGAGTAGACATCCATAATATCGATCTTCCCCCTGGCCAGAGCCCGATATGCCAGGGTGTGCTCCATGCCGGTCGGACTCGCCTGTAAGTCGTAGTAGTCCGCCAGTGCATACCAGCCGTCACCGTAGTTCAGCCCGGACCGATCTTTTAGATCGGATATCTTACTGAGATCATGTTTTTCAGCAAAGTTCTCACGGGCGGCGAGCGCATAGGTGTTGTTGAAGCCAAAGGATGGCAGCAATTCAAGGTCGTACTTTTGCCGCAAAAGTGATTGCAGCTCTTCGTATGAGACTGATTGCGACAGTTTCAGGATGGCCTGCTCGATGGTGCCTGAGTACTCCGGATAGAGATCGATTTCACCATTGACCAGGGCCCGGTAACAGATGAGTGTGCCGCCAAGGCCAAACTTTCGCTCAACCTCGAACCTTCTGTCCTCGAGGATTTGAGCCATGATCTCGGCCAGGATCTGGCTTTCGTTGAAATTCTTGCTGCCGATCTTTATTGCTTGCGACCACGCGGCCGAGGCCGGCATGAGAAGAAAGAGAAAAAATGATGAACAGATTACAAGCGTTCTCAGGATGCTGAACTTTGAATGCATACTCTTGTGAATTTTTTTTCGCAATTATTCGAGTTAGCTGTTTGATCCATAGCCCTGCACGTCTTTAGTTTATCTCCACCTCTTCTTCCAGTTGCAGGTGCACGAATTGTTCTACAAAGTCAGAGGCCGGACGCTCGAGAATATCATCTCGGGTTCCCATTTGCTCGAGCTTGCCTTCATTCAGTATCCCGACGGAATCGGCAAGCTTCAGGGCTTCACGCAAATCATGTGTCACCATAACGATGGTCCTGGCCTCCACATTTTGGAGCTTGATGAACTCGTGGTGGATTTCACCGCGGGTTATGGGATCGAGCGCGCCGAACGCCTCGTCCAGCAGAAAGATCGGTGGGTCGAGCATCATGGCGCGACACAGGCCGGCGCGCTGTTGTTCACCCCCGCTCAATTTGTGCGGATGTTTGTCCCGGAAATCCGGCGACAGGTTGACCAGCTCCATCAGCTCGGTTAACCGGCGCTCGATTTTTGCGCGCGGCCATTTCGCCAGACGAGCCAGCAGCGTGATATTCTGCTCGATGGTCATGTGCGGGAACAAGCCGGTGCCTTGCACGGCATAGCCAATACGCCGGCGCAGCTCAGGCAGGTGCTCCGTATCGATGGGGGCGCCGAAGACTTCGACGGCGCCGCGATCAGGCAGAATCAAACCATTGATAAGCTGCAGAAGCGTGGACTTGCCGCTGCCGCTCGGACCGATGATCGCAGTGGTGACATTAGAAGGCAACGAAAGCGTCAGATTCGCCAGCGCCGCCTG
>CAZVSL010000090.1:0-5717 GCA_964629935.1 uncultured Calditrichaceae bacterium
AGGACATAATTTGTCATGATACCCCAGATACGCAGCGGCAGGAAATTGAAGAAGTTCATGCCAAACGTGGCCAGCCCGAAAAATAGCGACACGCCACCCAGAGTAAATGAGACCGGATAACCGAGAAGCAAAAGAACGAAAAGAGAGGCAAACATGATGAACGGCATGGCATCGGTCATTAGCAGACTCCCAGAAATTGCACGGCCTGGATTCTTGTGGCTGGAAGTTGGTTAGGCTTCATGGTTGGGATTCATGATTGCGAAAAGAGACCGAATGGCGGCGGACAGCCCTTGCAGCAGCAGCAGAAAAAAAGCGATGGGAATGCAAGCTTTGAGAATGTAGCGTGCCGGCAAGCCGCCGGGGTCGGGTGAGGTTTCACCCATGGCAAGGGAGTTGGCAACGAAATCCTGGGATGACCAAATCACCAGAATAGAGAACGGGATCAGGAACACCAGGCTGCCAAACAGGTTTATCCAGGCCTTTGTCTTCGCTGAAAAATTGATGTACAGGACATCGACGCGAACATGGCGGTCGTGTTTCAGTGTGTAGGCAGCCCCCAGCAGAAATATGATTGCAAACAGATGCCACTCGAGCTCCTGCACCGCAATGCTGCTTTTATTTAGCACGTAGCGCGTGAATACATCATAGCATACGACCAGCACAAGCACCGTGGTGAGCCAGCCTGCAAATATGCCAATTCTCTCATTGAGTGCGTCAACGGCAGATGCAAAACGCTTCAGCGCTATCAAGCTTCCTCCCTCGTTTGTTGTTGGTGTGATGGTGAAAATATAGAGTCGCCTGACAAGATGCAAGGAGTTTTTACTTGAGAAATACAGCGTTGCTGATTATTATTCTGTTTCCCGGAGCACGTTGCCGCACACTGTTGTTGTTGATGCGCCTTACCACGAAGGCGATAAGAAACACAGTGGTGCAATGTCGAAAATAGAATTAAAGTTAGCAGAAGAAAGGCCTATGGATATTGCGATTTGCAGTATTCTGGTCTCAAGATCATTTATTCTACAGCACCAGGAGCAAAAGAACCTCTTCTAGAAAATTTTTATTTCTTGGTGACTTAGTGGTTTAAGCAACTATTGAAGTGATAACAGGAAGGTGATTGTTTATGATCGCGCAACTCAATCAGACTGAAGTGCGTGTGCTCGGCGCACTGATCGAAAAAGAATTGACGACCCCGGAATACTACCCGATGACTTTGAACGCGCTTACGAACGCCTGCAACCAGAAGTCAAATCGGGAGCCTGTGGTTTCTTATGACGAAAAGACCGTCGTTCGTACCATCGAGAGTTTGCGTGAGAAAGGGCTGGCGCTCATGGTCACCGGCGCCGGCAGCCGGGTGCCAAAATACAGACATACTTTCGCGCGCCGGTTTCAACTGGACGAAAAGGAAGTGGCGGTCTTGTGTGTACTCATGTTGCGTGGGCCGCAAACGGTCGGCGAAGTACGTGGCCGGTCAGCGAGATTGTTTGAGTTCAAAGACCTCGAGGAAGCAGAGCAAACGCTGCGCGGGCTGGCTTCCAGAGGCGACGGTCCGTATGTGAAACAACTGCCCCGGCAGCCGGGACGCAAAGAAGCACGCTACGCCCATCTCTTTTCCGGCGAGCCGGAGATTCCCGAAGAAGCGTATGAAGCCAGACCTGAGACGGCCCGCCAGGCTGTGGCCGCCGAGAACGATCGCATCACAAAGCTGGAGACGGAACTCGAAACCGTGCGCCAGGAGCTCGCCGAGTTGCGCCAGCAATTCGATAGCTTTCGCCAGCAGTTTGAGTGAGAGAGCAACCTGGCCAGTCCAGTCGCAACCAGGGATTTTCAAGTCCTGGCCACCAGGTCACAAAGCGGCGCCAAAAAACACTAACAAAGATCAACCATGTTAACCAGGCGCCACTTTGTGGCGAAAGAAATTGTGCCGGATATTGCACAACTGAGCTTATCCTTTTTGCTTGTCATTTGTTGGATTTCTCTCTATTCTTAGACATGATAACCAAACTTAAATTGGAGGGAGCATTGCGAAAATCAGGTTTTGTCATTCTTGTTGTGCTGTTCGTCCTGTCGCTGCAAGGCTACGCACAGGATGAGGCGAACTTGCCGCGTGATATCAAGTATGTGAGGCACTCCGTTGAGTACGCAGCCCTATGCCAGCAGGTTTACAACAGCGCCTGGCCTGTCGTCAAGCGTGCTGCGCTGGCAGAAGACCGCAACTGGGCGGTCATTTTGGACGTGGACGAGACCGTGCTGGATAATTCCCAATACGCGGTGGAGCTGGCACGAAAAAACACCACGCACAATCGCGAGATGTGGAACGACTGGGTCCGTCGGGAGCAGGCGCCGGCCATTCATGGGGTGAAGGCTTTCCTGGATAGCGTGCGCTCGCTGGGACCAAAGGCGCACATCGTCTATCTTACAAACCGCCGCTTCTTCAACGAAGAGCCGACCATCTCAAATTTGCAGAAGCTGGGGCTGTGGCAGGATGGCGACACCATGCTAACCAAGAAAGGCGACGATGACGCCAAGCAGGACCGCCGCCGCTGCGTTGAAACCGGCGCCGGCCGCTGTGAGAAAAACGGCCCGCTTCAAATCATCGCGCTTTTCGGCGATAATATCCGTGATTTCATGCCGATGCAGGGCATGGAGACGGCAACGGAGTATCGCGAAAGCAAATTAGCCAGCGACCCGCGCTGGGGTCGGAAATTCTTCATGCTGCCGAATCCGACATACGGCTCCTGGACTCATGATTATAATTGAGTTGATATCAAAAGTTTGAATGACACGCCATGCAAGGCCTGCATTTTACAAAATTCTCTGCCACGGGCAACGATTTCGTCTTGATCGACAATCGCGAGTCTAAGCTGAGCGAGAAAGATGCTGATTTCTACCGCAGGATCTGCCAGCGGCGCACCTCGGTTGGCGCGGATGGCGTGCTCCTCATCGACGCCTGTCAGGAAGCTGATTTCCGCCTGCGATATTTCAATGCTGACGGCAGCGAGAGTGAGTGCGGCAACGGCGCGCGCAGCGCCGCATACTTCGCTGTGCAGCACGGAATCGCCAGTCGGAGAATGCGCTTTCGTTTCGGAAAAGGCTTGTATGAGGCTGAAGTCAGCAACCGTTCCGTGAGGCTGGCTTTGCCCGGCTATCGTGATTTGAACCTGTCTGTCGGTATATTAGATGAGAAAGATTTCGAAGAAGGCGGCACGATAAACACAGGCGTGCCGCATTATGTTATGTTTGCCAACGATATCGATAGGGTGGGGGTCAGCGGCATCGGGAAAAAGTATCGCTATCACGCGCGCTTTCAACCTGAAGGCACAAATGTGAACTTTGTGCAAATTGTCGGGCGCGATCGCATTCGAATCCGAACTTACGAACGGGGCGTGGAGGCGGAAACGCTCTCCTGCGGCACCGGCTCCGTGGCCTGCGCCTGGCTTGCACATTTTCGCCACGGTTTGCAATTCCCGCTGAAAGTCGCAACGCCCGGCGGCGAGCTGACTGTTCATAAGCATGAAAAGGATTTGCAGTCATATCTCGAGGGCGAAGTCAAGCCGGTCTACGAAGGCAAATTGATGACAGCATGACGAAAAAGCATTTCGACAACATTTTGATCGTTCGGCATAAGTACCTGGGCGACGTCATTGTGGCAACGGTCCTGGTTCAGGCGCTGCGCCGGAATTTCCCACGCGCGCACATTTCGTTCCTGACACGCGCCGCCTATGGTCCCGCGCTTGAAAACAATCCCAATTTGAACGAGATTATCGCCATCGATGCCGGCAGCACTCCTTCTTCCGTTTTGCCAAGATTGCGACACAGAAAGTTCGACCTGGTTCTGGACCTCTCCGGCGCCACGCGTATGGGCTGGTTGACATTCCTGAGCGGCGCCGGCGTGCGTGTTGGCCGGCGCGGCGTACTTCGCCGGCTATTCTACAATCGTTTCGTAGCCGAGGCAGCGAGCAGCAAAGATACGCTTTCGGCCACCCTGGCGTTTGCGGAAGGTATCGTCCCCGCCGCGCCTCACGCTCTGCCGCAAGTGTTTTTGCAGCAGGAAGAGAAGGATTGGGCGGAGATGTATCTGCTATCCGGCGGTATCGACTTCGAAAGGCCGTTGCTCGCCATCCATCCGTTTAGTCGATGGCCGAACAAAAACTGGCCGTTCGACCGGTTTATCACACTTGTGGAAAAACTACATGCCGCGGGCCAACAGGTGATTTTCATACAGGGGAGTCCTGATGAAGGCCCCATGCTGCAGCGCATTATGGATGACGTCCCCAATCCCGTACTCTGCGCGGACGACCTGCCCGTCCGTCGGCTGGCCGCATTGCTTGCCAGAGCAGACCTGTTTGTGAGCAACTATTCCGGCCTGATTCATCTATCTGCTGCCGTTGGAACGCGCGTTGTCGCACTGTTCGGCCCGGATGAACCGCACTTCTGGTTTCCGTACCAGGCCTGTGATGGTTTTCAGGCGGTCTATGAGCCGATAGACTGCCGGCCCTGCGGCCTCAACTACTGTCCTTTGGGTACGCTGGATTGTCTGGAACGTATCGATGCAGAGACAGTGATTGCTGCCATAAACCGGAGTTTGGTTGGCGTGTCATGAAGTTTCGCAGGAGCACTCAAACTAAAGAAACTTACAAAGTGTGGCATTTGGAGCATAACAATGGCATTGAATACAGAACATCTCAATCGTTGCATCGAGACGCTCGAAGGTTCTGTCGAGATGTTGAATCAAAGTGATCAGGGAAGCACGGAATATGAAATCTACCGCAATGCTGCTGTTAAAGGGTTTGAATTAACGCTCGAAATTTCGGGTAAACTATTGCGCAAAGCCTTGAAGCCGTTCTTTGCGACGCCCAGGGGAGTAGACAGACTTAGCTTCAAAGATGTTCTTCGTCACGCCGCGAAACATGACTTTCTGACTGTTGAAGAGGTAGAGCGCTGGTTCGAGTATCGGGATAATCGCAACATCACAGCACACGATTACGGTGAAGGATTTGCCGAGGAAACCAAAGAGTTGTTGCCAAAAGTCCTGGCTGATGCCAGGAAACTGCGGGAGAGGTTAGAGCTTGCAGAGACTTAAATTGAAACACAAGCATCTGGATGAGCTGCGCAGGTTGCTTAGCGAACATGTACCCGGGATCGAAGTTTTGGCTTACGGCAGCAGGGTGGGCAAAACGTCCCACGAAGCCAGCGAAACTGGATTTGGTGGTCCGCAATCCTGATGACCCGTCTCGCCCTTGTAAAAAGCTGCATGAGCTGAAAAATGCCTTCGCCGAAAGCAATTTGCCAATTCTTGTCGATGTTCTGGATTGGGCGCGGATTCCGTCGGACTTTCGCAAAGAGATCGATAAGGAGCACGTTACCATCCAACACCCGGACTCCGAGCATCCTGTATAGTAATTATGTCATCGTGACTGTGAAATTCTGCTCTTAGCTTCCAGCTTTGGCAATGAACGAGACGACAAATTTAGACGAAAAACGCCTGCAACGACGCAAAGCCATGGTGATCGGCATGATCGCCCTCACTGTATCGATCATGATTGGCTTTACGTTCGGGAGCTGGCGCTTCCTGCAGGATATGGGCGATTTCCTCGAGCAGGATTTGGGTGCGCGTCTGCTCTCGGTAGCCACCTTGACAGCCGAAGTTACGCAGTCCGGCGAGTTTGCGGCCGAAATCGCCTCCGGACGTGGGGCGCTGGTGAGCGCTCCGCTGAACG
>CAZVSL010000090.1:5727-14336 GCA_964629935.1 uncultured Calditrichaceae bacterium
TATCCTGAGCAACATCCATGTTGAGAATCGCTTGCAGGGCATCTATCTTGTCGATGAAAGCTATCGGACTATCGCCAGCAGCCAGGGTCTTTTCAGCCACGCTGACCGCCTGACATTTATCGAGGAAGACAGCACCGTTTTCCTCCAGGCTTTGGCCGGGGCGCCGGCCGTAAGCGAGTTGCAGGTTGTGGCAGGCAATCGATTTAAGAACGCCTATGCTCCGGTGTTCGGCCCGTTCAACGAAGTAGTCGCAGTGGTGGTTGTGCAAGCCAGCGCCGAGTTCTTTGACCTGATGCGCGACTTCCAGCGCGGCATGATTCTCGGCGGCGTCGTGAGTGTGGCGCTTGTGGTTATATTCTCTGTATTTTTGTTCTGGGCGATCTCCTTGCTCATCAAGACCAATGAATCTCTGCGTCAAAGCGAGCGCCTGGCCGCAATGGGCCAGATGGCTGCCACGGTTGCACATGAAATCCGCAATCCCCTTGGCATCATCAAAGGCACGGCAGATGTGCTCAAATCCAAATACGATAATCAGGATGCTCCGGACGAGCTTTTCGAATACATCCCCAGCGAGGTGCGGCGCCTGAACCGGCTGGTGAGCGATTTTCTCACCTTTGCCCGTGACCGCGACCTGGAGCGCAATGCCACGGACCTGGCATACTCTGTCGAAAAGTCACTGGATTCACTGCAGGATGAAGTGCGGCAGGCAAACATCAGACTCGAGCGCGATTTTGATCCACTGCCCGAAGTCCGCCATGACGAGGATGCCATCAATCAGATTATTCTGAATTTAACCCTGAATGCTGTTCAGGCGATGAACGGAACCGGCGGCGCCATCAGCGTTCGACTCAAGAACGACAAACGCCGGAAAGGCCGCGCCTATGTGCGCGTGGTCATCGAAGATACCGGCTGCGGTTTTGATGTCGATACCAACAAAATATTTGAGCCTTTTTATACCACCAAGACCTCTGGCAGCGGCCTGGGGCTGGCTATCTGCAAGCGTTTGGTTGAAAAACATGACGGCTGGATTGAAGTGCAGAGCGAAAAGGGCGAGGGGACGAAAATGCAGTGCTATCTGCCGGTTGCTGATTAGGTTGCGAGTATGATGATCGAACACTTTTTTGATGCATCCGATGCCTTCATTGAACCTATGTTTGAAATAACAAAAGCATAAACTAACTTGACGATACTATGTCCAAAACTGACTTAACATTTATCACCAACCAAGAACAAAAGAACCTTAAGGCCAGATTTCAAGCGCTCACAAGAGACACCAGCTTTTTTGACTGCCTCGTCGGCTATTTCTACACAAGCGGTTTCCACGCCATCTATAAATCCCTTGAAAACACTGAGAAAATCAGAATTCTGATTGGCATTAGCACTACCAGACAGACCTATGAACTTATGACCGAAGTAACACAGGCTTCCAGCCTGTTTTCTCATGCGGAAACAAAACAAGCTTATGAAGGGCTGGTCGAACAAGAGATGGAGAACTCCGAAGATAAACGGGAGGTCGAAGAAGGCGTTGCGAAATTTATCGAATGGCTCAAGAACAACAAACTGGAAATCAAAGCCTACCCGTCGCAGGATATTCACGCCAAGCTTTATATCATGACTTTTGTTGAGGGTGACCGCGACCTGGGACGGGTCATTACCGGTTCAAGCAATTTCACTTACTCAGGCCTGGTCGAGAATCTTGAGTTCAATGTCGAACTAAAGAATCGCGCGGACTATGACTTCGCTAAACAAAAATTCGAGGAGCTGTGGAAAAACGCCGTCGACGTCAGCGATAAATACATTCAGACGATTCAGGAAAAAACCTGGCTCAATCCCGATGTAACCCCTTATCAACTTTACCTGAAATTGCTATATGAATACTTCAAAGACGAGTTGAGTCAGACGGATGAAGTGTTCTTCAGATACTTGCCCGAGGACTTCAAGAGGCTGGAATACCAGGAGCAGGCGGTGTTAAACGCAAAAAAAATCCTCGAGGAATACGGCGGCGTGTTTATTTCCGATGTGGTGGGACTGGGAAAAACCTACATCTCGGCCATGCTTGCCGGACAGATCGACGGCAGAACGCTGGTCATCGCGCCACCGGTTTTGCTCGATAAGGCCAATCCGGGTTCATGGCCAAACGTATTTTCCGATTTTCGGGTGCCGGCGGATTTTGATTCGATTGGAAAATTAGATCAGATACTTCGCAGAGGAACGGAAAAATACAAAAACATCATCATCGATGAAACCCACCGTTTCCGCACAGAAACGAATATCACCTACGAGAAATTAGCTGAAATCTGCCGCGGCAAGAGAGTGATTCTGGTCACTGCCACACCGTACAACAATTCTCCGAAAGACATCCTGAGCCAGATAAAGCTGTTCCAAAAGGCGAGAAGAAGCACGATTCCCAACTTGCCCGATCTTGAAGGTTTCTTTAACGGCCTGGACAGGAAGCTGAAAAAGCTGGACAGGCAAAGCGATTATTCCGAATACATACGAATCGTCAAAGAGAACGCCAACGAAATCCGTGAGAAAGTGCTGAAGTATCTGATGGTGCGTCGCACCAGAACCGAAATCTCAAAATACTTTGCCGAAGATTTGGCTCAGCAAGGCCTCAAGTTCCCGGATATGGATGATCCGAAGCCGCTGTTTTACCAGCTTAACGAAGAAGAGGACAAAATCTTCAACGCCACCATCGAGCTGATTTCCAAAAGATTCACCTATGCCCGTTATACACCGCTTCTGCCGAAGTACTACACAGGCACAATCGACCAGCTCGAAGAGCAATCCCAGAGGAACATGGGCCGCTTCATGAAGATCCTTTTGGTGAAAAGGCTTGAGAGCAGTTTCTTTGCGTTCAAAAAATCGATTGACCGCTTCATCTCATCTTATGAAATGTTCATCAAAGAGTTCAAGAAGGGTCATGTTTACATTAGCAAAGACTACGCGGGCAAGATATTCGAGTACCTGGAAAACGACGACGACGAGTCAATTCAAAAATTGGTTGAAGCCGGTAAAGCCGAGGAGTATAAAAGCGATGAGTTTACGGAAGATTTTATCAAGGATTTGGAAAGTGATCTCAACATATTGACCACCATCAAATCTCTCTGGCAAAAGATCAGGCGGGATCCCAAGCTGCTGACTTTTTTGGATGAGCTTTCAAGCCATGAAATTCTCCAAAACAAACTCATTGTGTTTACCGAATCAAAAGAAACCGCGGAATATCTGGCAAGGAGTATCTCAGGCTTCCAGCCTGAGAACACAGCACTCTGCTTTACGGGCGGCTCCGGAGAAGCCACCCGCGACAAAGTCATCGACAATTTTGACGCCAAGGTTCGTCGTCCTAAAGATGATTATCGCATTCTGATTTCGACGGAAGTCCTCTCCGAAGGCGTCAACCTGCACCGCTCCAATGTGGTGATCAATTATGACATCCCCTGGAACCCGACCCGGATGATGCAACGGGTCGGACGCATCAACCGGGTCGATACAACGTTCGACAAAATCCATACGTTTAATTTTTTCCCGACCGAGCAATCGAATGACCAGATAAAACTCAAGGAAGCGGCGGAGTCCAAAATCAATGCGTTTCTAACGCTCTTGGGCGGCGACGCAGCGCTGTTGACGGAGGGCGAGCCGGTCGGCTCCCACGAACTCTTTAACCGGTTGATTTCCAAAAAGACGCTGAGCGGTGAAGATGAAACCGAAGAGAGCGAATTAAAATACTTACACGTGATTAAAGATGTCCGAGACAATAACCCTGACCTGTTTGAAACAATCAAACGCCTGCCGAAAAAAGCCCGGACAGCGAAAGTAGCTCAGGCGTTTATGGTAACTCAGGCTTCCAGCCTGAGCCGCGGTAGGCACGAGCACAAGCACAGGCAAGATGCCTGTGAGACGATTGACTATGATACAATAATGTACTTTGACCCTGACGCTCCAATTGAGAAAAAACAGAGGAATCTACCGCACTGGCAGCAGCAAGGCACGGCTTATTTCGTTACATTCCGGTTGTTTGACTCGATTCCAAAGCAGATTGCAGAAAGCATAAGAAGGGAGAGGGAGCAATGGCTAAAGACAAACAAAATCTCCCAGCCTTCCGAGATAAAAAAACTGAATCAGGCAAAACGAATTGAATATTACCGACTTTTCTCCAAACGATATGATGAATTGCTGGACAAGGGTTATGGTTCGTGTGTGCTGGCGCAACCTAAGTGCAAGCATATTGTTGAGAAGGCCCTAAAACACTTTGATGGCGCTCGTTATTCCTTGGACAAACGTGTCGTCATGCCAAATCATGTACATGCCATTGTCATCCCGAAAGAAAACTGGAGCCTATCGCAAATCACCCATTCCTGGAAATCGTATACATCGAATGAAATAAACAAGATGTTGGGAAGAGATGGGCAGTTATGGATGTCTGAATCGTATGACCATATCATTCGCAGCCCCTTGCAATTAGAAAAAATTCGAGAGTATATCGAAAACAATCCAAAAATATCTCAGGACAGTACAACTCAGCCATCTTCTGTAACTCAAGCTTCCAGCCTGAGTATGCAAGGCCACAGGCAGGATGCCTGTGTTACTTATTTCAGCCGCGGCAAATTGCAGAAATTTTTCCTTGCTGGAGAAAGCTCCGCTGCGCAGGAGCTTGATTTCATGAGCGCTGCAAGCATCCTGGAAAGCACATCTCATGATAAAAGACAAAAACTACCCGAAAAGTTTTTTGACCTTCTTGATAAAAACAAGGAAGCCTTCATTTTTGCCACCACCGAAGAAATGATAGAACCCCTGAAAAGACGTGGCCGGGACAGTGCAGCGCAGGTGCTCAAAATTCTCAGAGCTACGGTGAAGAATACGCAACAATTTACGGATGAGCAGGAGCACTATCTCAAACAAGTCGTCGTGCAGTTGGAGGAAGGTGGGTTGCCCAAACAAACAGCCAAAGAAACCCTCAAGGCGTTGAACGCACTCAAGCAGGATATTCTGAACCCGTTCAAAGTGCTGGGGACACTGCAAACCCACGTTCCGGAGCGCTTTTTACAAGAGCATTATGCAGAGCAGAATCCACGGTCGTTCGGCAAACGGGAAGTGATTCTGTCAATGTATTTAAAGTAACGCAGGCATCTTGCCTGTGAATTGGAAAGTAACATGGACAAGCAACAAGCCCAAGACAAGATAAAAGAAACCTTTGAAAATCCTTTTGAAAAGGGCAGATTTACCGGTTTCGTCAAAAATCTTCTCAACCGGATTGAAGACGCCCCGTTCACTTACCAGGGCAATCTTATCCCAGATAGCTACAAACCCTATGTCAGCAAGTATGAACGAATCGGAAAATACCACGATGGCGAGAACAGAATCGATATACTGATTGTTCATCTGAACAGAGAGAAATCGATTGAGCGTGCCCGCACCATGCAGCGTAATTTTGTTGCCGGATACCTGCAGGGGAAGTACGGTAGCACGAATGACAAGGAAGCGGCCATCGCAGCCTTTGTTTCTCCCGGCGAATCGGACTGGCGATTTTCGCTGGTTAAAATGGACTACCGCTTCGAGGAAGGAAAAAACGGAAAGGTCAAAGTCAAAGAAGAGTTTACTCCCGCACGACGCTGGTCGTTTCTGGTGGGCAGCAATGAAGCCAGCCACACCGCCCAGAGCCGGCTGGTCAATATCTTGAAGGAAGTAGACCAAAATCCGACCCTCGTGCAATTGGAAGATGCGTTTAACATCGAAACCGTTACCAAAGAATTCTTCCGCGAGTACCGCGAGCTGTTCATCCGCACCAAAGAAGCGCTGGACCAGATAGTAGCTCAGGCTTCCAGCCTGAGAACCGACTTCGAAGACAAAGGCGTGGACACGGTAAACTTCGCCAAAAAGCTGCTTGGGCAAATCGTATTCCTGTATTTCCTCCAGAAGAAAGGCTGGTTCGGCGTCGACCGCGATGCGGAATGGGGCGCCGGCTCGAAGCACTTTTTGCGCGAGCTTTTCGAGGGCAGGTATGGCAGCGGCAGTAGCAGTAGCAGCGACAGAAACTTTTTCAACGATATTTTGGAGCCGCTGTTCTATCAGGCGCTACGCCTCGATCGCCGCCACGACGACGATTATTACGACCGCTTCAATTGCAAAATTCCTTTTCTCAACGGCGGTCTTTTCGACCCGATCGGTAATTACGACTGGGTGCATACCGACATCCGGCTTCCCAACAAGCTGTTCTCCAACAATGTCAAGACCAAAGAAGGCGATGCCGGCGACGGCATTCTCGACGTTTTCGACCGCTACAATTTCACGGTGAAAGAAGATGAGCCGCTGGAAAAAGAGGTGGCCATCGATCCGGAGCTGCTGGGTAAAGCCTACGAAAAATTCAATGCCATCCGGCCGGATAATTTTGAAGAATTCATAGCGGCAACAAAGAGCGGGCAAAAGGGAGCGGAGAACAAATTCAATAAGAAGTTTGGCGTCTACTATACCCCGCGCGAAATCGTGCATTACATGTGTCAGCAAAGCCTCATCAACTATTTGCACACTGTAACTCAGGCTTCCAGTGTAACTCAGGCTTCTAGTGTAACTCAGGCTTCCAGCCTGAGAAGTACAAGTAATGCCATCCACAGGCAGGATGCCTGTGTTACCATTAAAGACATCGAAACCCTGATCAAATTCGGCGACCAGGTAGGTGAAAACGAAGCTGCCGTGCAAGCCAAAGGCCGGGAAACCCGGGATTATTCCTACAAGCTGCCGGAAAGTATCCGCCAAAATGCCGAAATGATTGACCGAGCGTTGGCCAACATCACCGTCTGCGATCCGGCCATCGGCAGCGGCGCCTTTCCGGTGGGCATGATGCACGAGATTGTCAAGACAAGGAATCTGCTCTCTGCTTTTATTGAAGACCCGAACCGCAGCATTTATGCCTTCAAACGCGAGTGCATCGAAAAATCGCTCTACGGTGTGGATATCGACCCCGGCGCGGTGGAGATTGCCAAGCTGCGACTCTGGCTGTCGCTGGTGGTGGATGAGGAGGACATCCGGCAAATCAAGCCGCTGCCGAATCTGGATTATAAGATTGTGTGCGGGAATTCATTGCTGGCACTGCCCGAAACTTCCATGAAGGATTTGCAGCTCGAATCCGAAATCGAACGCCTGAAAATCGAATACTTCCACGAAACCAATCCAACCAACAAAAAAGAATTACGGGCCAGAATAGACCAGGTCTTCAGACAATTGGTTAAAAGCGCCAGTGAATTCTCCAGCGATGTTCCGGACACCGATTTTGAATTCAGGATTCATTTTTCAGAGGTGTTTCACAACAACGGCGGGTTTGATGTAATCATCGGCAACCCGCCTTACATTCGGCAGGAGCAAATCAAAGAGTTTAAATCATCATTCAAGAGAATATACGATTGCTATACCGGCGTGGCTGACATCTATGTCTTTTTTTACGAGCGCGGCTTCAAGCTGCTTAGAAAGAATGGCGTTCTGACTTTGATCACATCCAACAAATACATGCGCGCCGGCTACGGTGAAAAGCTGCGACGATTCTTGAGCGGAAACGCTAAAATCCTCGAACTCATAGACTTTGGCGACGCCCCGGTTTTTGACGCCACCGCCTATCCCAGCATCATCGTGCTTCAAAGAGCTGCGCCTAATGCCGGTCAGGTAAAAGCGCTAAGTTGGCAGCCGCAAACGCCCGTTGCTGAATTCGAATCCGTCGTCCATCGAAACACTTTTCTTATTGCCCAGCGGGAGCTGACCGCCGACGGCTGGCGCATCGAAAGCCCGGCAGTGCTGCGTTTGCTGGAAAAGGTGCGTAACGCAGGCGTGCCGCTTGGCGAGTATGTCAATGGGCGATTCTATCGTGGCATAATAACCGGCCTGAACGAAGCCTTTGTCGTGAACCGCGGCACACGCGACCGGCTGATTGCCGAGCACGCGTCATCGGCGGAAGTGCTGAAGCCCTTCTTGCGCGGACGCGATGTGAAACGGTGGCGGGTGGATTTTGCCGAGCGATACTTGATTAAAATCGAATCATCGGAGAACAAGAAACATCCATGGTCCGGAGCAAATGATAGGGAGGCGGAACGTATTTTCTCACATACCTATCCGGCCATTCACGCCCATTTCGAAAAGTATCGGGAAAGATTGATTCGCAGGGATGACCAAGGCAAATACTTCTGGGAATTGCGGTCATGTAAGTATTGGCAGGAGTTCGAGCAGCCGAAAATAATTTATCCGGACATCGCCCAGAGAGCGGAATTCTGCTTTTATAGTCATGCGATATACATGGCGAATACGCTGTATTTCATACCGACCAATGATATAAAGCTGACTGGTTTGCTAAATAGCCGTTTGATGTTCTGGTTCTACACAAAACTAAGCTCACAAATCCGCGGTGATTTCGTAAGATACTTCACCCAGTTCGTTTCTCAAATACCAACAGCTACCGGTTCCCAGAGTCATCGGATGGGGACGTCGGTTGAGCAAATTCTTACCGTTAAGGAGAACGACCGGAACGCTGATGTTTCCAAGTTGGAGCGGGAGATTGACGATGTGGTGTATCAGCTTTATGGCTTGACTCAGGATGAGATCAAGACAGTGGAGGACTCATTATGAATAAC
>CAZVSL010000090.1:14346-14623 GCA_964629935.1 uncultured Calditrichaceae bacterium
GAATAACACATACCCAAAAGGTTCGGAATGGCGGAAGTGGGATTTGCATGTGCATACTCCCATTTCTTATCAAAACGAATTTGCCGAATGGGATAAGTATATCGAAAAGCTTAAAGAAAAGGCTGTCGTACATGGCATCGAAGTCGTCGGCATCAACGACTATTTTTCCGTTGATGGTTATGAGAAACTCATAAAAGAATGTGAAGAAGAGACAAAAAAGGTGACACCTCGAATTAAGCTAAGCAACGACAAATGGCTTTACCTCTTTCCGGTAGTC
>CAZVSL010000091.1:0-14545 GCA_964629935.1 uncultured Calditrichaceae bacterium
GCCATCATAGGAAAAAAGAAAAAGCTCATCAATCGCAACGCCGTTAAATTGTGGAAAGTTGTCGCCGGTTACGATAACCGGCTCGAATTCACGGCCTGGAATCTGTGAGAATGTCACAGCAGTTACGCAGAAATGTAGCGGCAGGCATAAAATAGCCCATAGTTTTTGCCAATGTTTTGGCCCCATTGTTCTCCCTCCTGTCCTTTTGCTGTGCAACGTGCTGCAAGTAGGCTGAGCAGACGGTTGCTGTTTGAGATGGGTCCAATCTTGGAGGTGCTTAAGTGTTAACGTGTTGATGTGCTCACATCGTGTATGATTTTTTTGTATCGAAAACCGCTAAGAGTCCAAAGCAACAACATCAGCGTTAACACACTAACACATCAACACTTTGTTACTTCACGAAAACAAGCTTGCGTGACTCTACGAACTCACCTGACTGCAGCCGGTACACATAGACGCCGGAGGTAACTTGCCGGCCAGCGTCATCCGTGCCATTCCAGCTCACTGAGTATGAACCGGCAGGCACGTTTTCATTTACAAGCGTGCGCACTTTTTTGCCAAGCAGATTGTAAATCGCTAACGTCGTGCGCCCGGTCTTTGCAATCTGGTAGCGAATCTCTGTTGTTGGGTTGAACGGGTTGGGATAGTTCTGTTCCAGATTAAACGCAACCGGCAGCACCGGACCGTCGTCGACGGATGTGGGCTCCTCATAAGATTGTGCCTCAAAATCGGGTGTCAGCGGCTCGCGCTCAAATTCAGCAATCTGGGCGCCGATGCTGCTGTCGAAGCTACTGCCAAGGAAGTAGCCGCGATAGCTGAACGTGACCGGAGGCTCAATACCGCCGGCGACATCGATGCCGGTGTCGCCGTACGAGCGCTGATCTGCGGTATCGGTGTCATCAAGAGTGCTGTCGTCCTTATGATAAAGCTCACGTGAGCCGCCAACAGTTGTAGCCAGCGGAAACAAATGCACCAGCACACCCTGGGCGCCGCCGATGTAGGACCAGTTGTTGGCGGGTAGCTGATTATCGATGGTGCGGTCCACAGACGCATCCGGCGTGCCGTCTACTTCGAAACCGGGAGCGGCATTGTTGGCGCTGACGAATGTCATGCCGGAAGCTTGTTCATTCAGGTCGATGGATAAACGTCCCGACCGCAGTTCCGCTGATGGGTCGAGTTCTGTTATGTTCGGAATATCAATGTCAAATACGAAGGAGTAGGGGTAGTAGAAAAAGGGCGGCATTTGAAAATCACGTTCTATTAGGTTTCGGATTACGCTGAAGGTAGCGTCGAGCTGGCGAATTATCCGTATTCTGCCATCTTTGACCGAGACCTCGTCATTCTGTTCAGGCAAGAGCGCGATTTGTTCCTCCGTGAGGGCCACTTCAAAGCCGAGCACAACCAGCGCGCGCAGCTTGAACGCATCCAGCAGGTCCTGGTCGTTGCCCCCGCCATCTTGCGTAATACTCAAGTTCTGTGGAAAGCCGTTGGCGCCATGCTGGATTTCGTAAAATTTGCTTTGCACGCCGTCCTCGCCGAGTCCGCCCTGGGTTGGAACATGTTCCACGTAGTCTTGCAGATCTGCGTCTTCCGTCAACGTGGATGACTGATACAGGTAAAACCAGGCCGTTTCGCCATCCGCAAGCGGGTTGCTGACCGCGATCTCGATGCGCTGATTGGCGCGCGCGTTTTCGTCAGCGATCCACTGGCTGTTCTCAGCCCTGTCGCCGCCATCCTTAGCCATGAATGAGAACTCATCGTCGGCATCGAGCACGCCGTCATCCGGGGTAAAGTACCGGCGCGCCCCGGACTCTGTTACAACTTCATCGATTTGCCAGGGAACCTGTTGCCAGGCATCAGAAACAGAATCGTAGGCGTAGAGAAAAAGTTCATCAACCGCAACGCCCTCAAACGTCGAGAGCTGAGCGCCTGTGAGCACAACCGGCTCAAGGTTGCGGGAAAGTGAATTTGATTGGGGTGTTGCATTAATAGAAGATGTGTTGCCCGGGCTCAGAGCCAGAGTCAGGAGCAGACCAAGAACGGCATAACCTCGCGCCATCGTGATACCTTCCCTTTCCATAAGGTGCTATCAGATATGTCGGGTGATTAAGATTGGGTGAGTCGAGAAGAACAGATTAGTTGAAATTCTTCACAGCAGCGTCTACGCTATCATGTGTATCGAAAATTGTGATCAATTTGGTAATGATGAAAAGGCTTTTCACTTTGTCTGTCACGTTGGCAAGCTTCAACTCTCCACCTGAGTTTTTGAGGGTGGTCATCGAACCCATAATGGCGCCAAGGCCAGAGCTGTTCATCCATTTCACCTTGCCGAGATCAATGACAACCTTAAGATCTTTATTTTCAGCCAATTCCTTACATTTTTCATGTACGGCCTGAGTCTCCGGCCCACCCATAAGCTTGCCTTTCAAAGTCAAGATGACAACATCTCCCTGCCGTTCCTCATTGATCTGCATGTTCTACCCTCCTAAGCTGAAGAAAAAGCATTTTTCATTGCGGAAAATTGAGTCAATGTAACATTTTTTTGAAAGCATGTCAATCTTTTTTCTTCATGATTTCAGCGAATGCGTCGATGTCAAGAGGTGTGGATTGAGAACTATTTTTAAAGGAGTACACGGATGGAACTGAAACGCACGGTTCTTGTTTGGGCCATCATGCTGGGCTTTGCGGTCACGGCTCAGGCACAATTGAGCAACGGCAAGCTGGGGGCTGGCGTTCTTCTCGGCGGCTCAAAACTACAAGGAGACATCGAACAATCGGGCGCCGGGTTGACCGGCGGATTGCTGCTCACCTATTCTTTCAACCCCAAGTTTTCGCTTTCGGCGACCGGGACCTACGGCAAAATGACGAGCGGCGTTGATGCCATTCATACACGCTTGCTAAGCACGGCAATTGTTGGCAACTACTACTTGTTGCCTGAGATGCCGATTAATCCGTTTCTATCATTCGGGCTTTCGACCTTCCAGTATGAAGCAACCGGCTCGCGGGACGAAGCTTTGTACAAGCCCGATGGTTCCGTTTACAAGGGTTGGGAACAGGCCCTGCAGATGGGTCTGGGCTTCGAGTTGTCTGCCACAAAACTGTGGACGGTCAAAACCATGGTCAACTACAACTTTTCCCAGGGCGATGAGCTCGACGCCGTCGACGGCGGCAGCAATGACGGTTTCTTTAAAGGCATGGTTGGTGTGATCAGATATTTTGGCGACGAAGACGGCTGGCAGGAAGACGGCGGACGAACTGAAGCTTGGCCCCAGCTCAAGCGTGAATTGCCTGTCGAGCAGGTCGAGCAAGCAGAAAAACCTATGTCACGGCGCGAGCCTGCGCCTGCGCCACAAGCGTCCATGGGTGCGGGAATCGAATTTCAAGCCGGAACCGCGGTGCTGCTGGAGTCGTCGAAGGCCAGGCTGGACGAAGTTTATGAATTCATGGTAGCCAATCCCGGTGAGACCGTGGAGCTTTTGGGTAAATCCAGCGACCAACAAGGCTCGGTAAACTATCAACTCGTGGTTGCAAGGGCACGCTCGATCAAGGCATATCTCGTTAGCAAAGGCATTGCGCCAAGCCGGATTCTGATTCACGGAAAGTAAAAGCTGTATTGTGTAGTGGTGTTTGCGACTGGTGATCGGTGAATGGTGGCCTTGCTGAAGGGTTCGTGCGTTGCGGCCACAACTGCCACCCGAAGATGGTCTGCAATACCAATCACCAGGTCGTGAAAGGCAGCCTGAAGGGGCTGCACTACGTGCCAGCCGCTCATCAGTTATCCCGTTGCGATAACCAAGGCTTACACGATGCGGGCATGACAATCTCAGAGCAGAGAGTTTCGGTCAGACACTGCCTAGGGTGGCCAGCATCAGCGCCTTGATCGTATGCATGCGGTTTTCGGCCTGATCAAATACAACCGAATGCTCGGACTCGAAGACATCTTCTGTCACTTCCATAGCTTCCAGCCCGAATTTCTCATGTATCTGTTCGCCCACTTTGGTCTCGAGATTGTGGAAGGCCGGCAGACAATGCAGAAATTTCACTTGCGGGTTGCCGGCGGCTTTGACGACCTCCATGTTCACCTGATACCCTTTGAGCAAGCGAATGCGTTCTTCCCACACAGATTCCGGCTCGCCCATGGAAACCCAGACATCGGTATAAAGAAAATCTGCGTCCGAAACGCCCTCAGCAACATCTTCGGTCAGCGTGATTCTTGCGCCGGTTTTGTCAGCGATTTGCTGGCTTTGCTTGACCAGTGTCTCGGCCGGCCAGTTTGTTTTTGGCGCAGCCAGGCGCACATCCATGCCCATCCTGGCGCCGCCCACAAGTAGTGAATTGCCCATATTGTTGCGTGCATCGCCCAGATAGCAGAACGCCATCTCGGACAGAGATTTGGTACAATGCTCCTGCATCGTCAGCAGATCAGCCAGCACCTGAGTGGGATGGAACGAATCGGTCAGGCCATTCCAGACCGGCACGCCGGCAAATTCCGCGAGCGTTTCCACACTTTCCTGCAAATAGCCGCGAAACTCGATGCCATCATACATTCTGCCAAGCACCCTTGCCGTGTCCTTGACGGATTCCTTATGGCCCAATTGCGAACCTTCCGGCCCGAGATAGGTCACATGCGCCCCCAGATCAAAGGCCGCAACCTCGAAGGCACAGCGTGTGCGCGTTGAGGTTTTCTCGAAAATGATGGCTATGTTCTTGCCCAATAGGGATTGCCGCTGCATCCCGGCTTGCTTGGCCGCCTTCAGCGTCTTCGACAGATTGAGAAGATACTCTATTTCCACCGGTGTATAGTCCAGCAATTTGGTAAGGCTTCGCCCACGCAGATTGAATCCCATCGTTGCTCCTTGGTGTTAGAGGGTGATTTGATACGGGCTGGTCGTATTAGGTAAACCAGCCAACCGCCGATTTGATTATAACCTGCTGCAACAAAAAGATCAAGCCTATTTAATCGTTGACTTTTTGTCGGTTATGACCTAAGTTAAATTAATCCTTTGTCAGAACCCAGTATCTGCGCCTCAGGCCAGACAAATCCCCTCGCTTAGCACACAAACTGACACTACGGGACTCGGGTCACATAACTCCATTATTGTCCAGATTTAGCGCAGGCGAGCACTGAAACTTTTGACTCTGATGCCATCGTCCGGGAAAACGCCTTTAGCCGCTCTCATTCAACACTGTTGTGACAATTCGAGTCCACAGTACAGTGCTGCTTGGCATGAATTTTATGATAGATATGATAGACTTATCTATCAGACCATTAAGCGTGCTTGTGACGGTTGGTCGGTCAGCAGGCTCCGACTACAACTCCGCCAGGCTGTCGAAGATATCTGTGGGGAGGTATATCTGGTTCTTCTCGGCAAGTTGTCATCATTTAAAAACCGGCAAAATGAACAAGCTTTTCGCGCATGGCTGCGCATCATTTGCTTAAACAGCGCCAGCAGCTACATCCAAAAAAACTTCAAATCACTTTACGTTGAAGATGACATGGTAGAGCTACAGGATTATGTCGGAAGCCTCCAACCCGACTATAAGAATGAATATTATGAGAGCATAGTAAAAGTGTGCAGGCAAGCCGATGAACGCAAGACGCTGGAAAGAGACCTGAACATCTTTTTGTTGCGCGTCTTCGGTGATCTCTCAGAAAAAATGGTCCGGTATCATCCGTGCTGCCGTAACTGCGGCGCCAGAGTCATTCAATTGGCCGTTTATCGGGTTCGGGATATCTTGCAGGATAACGCAAATTTATTACGTTAGTTTTTAGAGATTCGGTGACCCTGGCCCGTCTACATATTAGACTTAATGAGAACGAACATCAAATTTTCACGCGAAGTGACAATGACCTCGCAAAATGAAATCGCCAAGTTTAGATTTCTCATGGTGACGTAAGGTGCCAAATAGACAAGATATACTGGCTTATCTTCTGGATGAGGCCGATTCGAAAGTGCAACGGATAATCGCTGAAGCAAGAAGGAAAGATGAACGCTTTGCCTCCCTCCTTAGCTTAATCGACCACACGAAAACAGTACTCGATTTCAAGCGTGATTTGATTGACCCGGACTATCAACCGTTGGGCATCATTCCGCAACGAGACTTCACGCTGAGATTTTTGGCAGGGGATTTAACGCCGAACGACAACCACATTCTCATTAATGAGCTGAGTTGTGAGTCTTCCTCATTCTATGATGAGCTTCTGGATGGTTTTGATGAAGCATACCCGGAAACCCGCATACCACTCTTTGAATCGGTTCCTCTGCTGGCGCGTTTGCTGCACAGGCCAACACCGCTTACACGCAAGCAGGTTTTGGCGATGGTCAACGCAGGCAATCCTTCGTTGCTCGAGAGCATAGTTGATTCCGTGAGGCGTGTCCTGGACCCTTTCCCTAATTGGGCCGTTGTTGCCGTTTCGGCTGGCGTGTGTTTTGTGGCTCTCTTGTTGGTTTTTCATCAGGTTAAAGATGAGCCGTTTGCTGAATACTTTGTATACGACGACAAGGTTCCTTATGAAGTCGAAAGCTCGCCCCAGCGTCAATTGAAATCAACTGAACAGGGGATTCAGGCTGAACTTAAGATTCGTTTGGCAAGGGCGCAATCCCGCTACCTGTCTTTCGAATATGATGAAGCTGTGGAGATGTTCGCAAGGTCTGAAGCTTTTATTAACAGATTTGGATCTGATCCGGCGCATGCGGCAATTGTGTTAGACTACTATTTCTATTGGGGACTCTCCCATTTGGGCCTTGCCAGAAGTGAGCGTTCAGATATTGATGCAGTTGAAAAGGACTATCACCTCCGGCAGGCCGCAGAGAGGTTGGCCCGCGCCGCAGATATAGCGCAGGAGCACAATCCAGACGCCGAAAACAAGATTCGCTATTTTCTGGCCCTGGCCCATGGCTTTGGCAATAACCGGCATCGTGCAGTGGAGATTCTTGAAGCGCTGAGCCCGGAAGCAGTGCCGGACACGCTCTATCATCAATTACTCGAAGAGTGGAGACGTTGAAATTCATTTGATTCAAACACTCTAACTTGGAAGGAGGTAAAAGATGCAACGCACTACTGTAGCAACAACGCTACTGCTGTTATTCAGGTCTCTTGCGTATCACCTTGCCAGAACTCAGTTCCAGTTAAATGACTCGGATGATGTTGAAAAAGAACCGACGCCGCCCCCGGAAGGCGGAGAAGGGGAACCCGACAAACCCATACGGAACATACCGGATTCAACGACCAAAGAGCCGACGCCGCCCCCGGAAGGCGGAGATGGAGAAGTCGACAAGCCCATTCCGAATATACCGGAGGACTGAGCTGCCTCACTGGTTTATAAGGACCTGAGCAGCATGAAGGGTGACCTGCTTGGTAGGTCCCCTTCATACCTTTTACATTTAGCCAGCGTTTTCACCTCATTCATGCCCGTGACCTTATTGAGATTTATATTTCTAAGCTCAATCTTGTTTTTTCTCAGCACTGAGACCGCGCCTTTGTTGGGTCAGTCAACGCGTGATTTGGGCGAATACTACCAATTCATAACCAGAATCGCTCAAGATGACGCGCCAAAACGCATTCTCGCTCTGAGGGAATACGTCCGGGAGAGAAACATTCTTGGATACGCTTATGAGAAGCTTTTCGAACATTACCTCGCAGAGGGCCAATTGCAGGCCGCAAAGGAATGTTTCACGGAGCTGCGAACAACAAATCCGTTCGCGGAATGGATGCTCGCCCGAATCTTTGCCCTGGAGCAAAACACGCTGCGAGCTCATGAAAGCTACAGCCGAGCAATTAGGGCAGTGTCCTGGCCAACATCTGGCGCCATTCTGAGAGATTTTGCCAGTTTTGCCCTGCGTAGCTCAAACGAGCTTGCCGGTCCCGACAGTATTGAACTGGAGCTGGAAAATCAAGAGCGGCTATTCCTGGCTGCGTTGGCAGATATCCACACCTCGGTCAGAAAGCAGACAGAAGACAAACTCAATTTACTGCTCGCCAGCTTCCCGGGCAACCTTTTGCTCATGCATTACCGCGGCGTCTGTGCGTTTGAATCGGGCAATAAGTCGCTGGCTGATTCGATTTGGCAGGCCGGTTTGCAGATCGCAAGACGGCGCAAAGATAAAGAGAACGAAACGCTCTTTCTCTCCGATCTCGGCATTCTGGCACTACGCCGGGATCCATCGCAAGCGTTGGCATATTTGCAAGAAGCGGGCGCCATAGCAAAACAGACCATTGACCTGGACCGGCAGCAATTTATCACTGGACACAAAGGCATTGCTTTCGCAAAGCAAGACAGCACAAGGCGTGCGCTCAAACTTTATCAGACAGCCATTGATGTGGCAAGGAAGCTGAACAATTATGCTGACCTGTCACTCTGGTTGCTGGAAAAGGGCAACGCACAGGTTCAGCTCGGAAATTATCCCGCGGCCCTGGACACATATCATGAAGGCGAGGATTACGCCATCAAAGCCCATAAGTATAAAAGGCAGGTTGAACTGAATATCAACATGGGCAATATTCTCAGGAAGTTCAACATGCTTGGCCTGGCCAGGCGCAAATTCGAGCGTGCCGCAAGCATCGCTGACGACCACAACCTGTTGCGAGAAAAAAAGAAGGCCTTATCCAGAATGGCCGACGTGTATGTCAGTGAAGGAAATTACCGGCGCGCACAAGAAATCTATATATCGATAATTGCATCCTTCCGGGACACCGCGCGACCTATCGATATCGTCTACTGGAACTGGCGCCTGGGATATACCTGTCATCGGCAGGATAACTATGAAGATGCTTTGAAATATCTGCAGCAGGCACTGCAAGGTGCACAAGCAATCGAAAGCTCTTATTTTGTCGCCTGGTCCCTCCTGCAAATAGCCGCAGTACAGGCTGAGAGAGGCCGCCTGGACGAGGCCGTCAAACTATATCGGGACCAGCAAATCTCAGCCGTTGCCGACAAGGACGCCGAAATCAGACTGGACCAGAATCTGGGCCTCGGAGTCTGCTACGAGCAACAAAGCAAACTTGACAGCGCCATCGCGGCCTTCAGACGTGCAGTAGCGGCGAGTGAGTTGACCATGAAGGATCTCGGCATCGAGCAATTGCGCATCGGGTTTTTTAGCAAAGCATCAGGGTCGTACCGCCATCTCTCGAGATGCTATTTTAAAAAATACAAGCATGAGCGCAGCTCAGACGCCCTAGACAGCCTGATTGTGTTCGAAGAACTCAGCCGCGCGCGTACCTTGCTTGACCGCAACATATCCCGATCTGGTATGAACCAGCCACAAGGGCAAACGCCTGGCCTCGCTGAAAGCTATGAAACCGCCAGCTCGCTGGCAGCGCTGCAAAGAGCGATTCGACTTAACACCGCCGATTTTGACTCTGTCAAACTCATTTCTCTCAGATATGCGCTGCTGGAAGAACGCTTGAACGCCGGTCGCAAGCTCCTGGACGAACCAGGCCACCGCCGTTCAGGGGCACAAACGTTGTCTGCCATTGCTGAGCATCTGGATAGGCAGGAAACGGGATTAATTCAATATCATATTTCAGACTCGCTAAGCTTCGCCATAGTCATCGCACGTGGCCAGACCGAGGCGGTGACTTTGCCTGCCTCGGCCCCGGACCTGCAGGCCGCCGTTGACTCACTCGTAGAACCATTCTACGAAGTTGATGCCAGCTCAAAAGCCCACGTTCCGTATCATGCCGGAATTGCACATCGATTGTATCGATTGTTGTTCGAACCGGTCTCACGCCGCGTGGCATTGCCCGGCAGGCTGATCATCGTTCCGGACCTGACGATCATGACCTTGCCACTCGAGCTGCTGTTGGTCAAACCACAACCATCAGATAAGTACACGCCTCAGGATTTTCCGGATTATAAAGATGACCTTCTGGTGCAAATGCACGAATTTGCTTATAGCCCCTCAACGTTTACCATAACAAACCACACTCCCCGTGATTCGCAGATTACGCACATGCTTGTGTTTGCTGACCCGAACAACGGCGATACATTCACGGACGTATCCGAGATAACCAACATCGACAGCGCGGCCACGACACTTACTACACTCAGAAAGGTAAGTCATTTCAGGCCTCAGCCGTTGTTATTCGCCGGTCGGGAAGTCAAAAAGATCAAAGAAATATTTCCACAAGCTCGGATATTTGATGGGGACGCAGCTACTGAGGAGAATTTTCTTCACCACGTATCCGAAAGCCAAATAATCCACTTTGCAACCCATGCCTTTGCAGACCTTGATTTTCATGATTTTTCCGGCCTGGTGTTGAGCCCCGGCCCGGCCGCAACAGATGACGGCATTCTCATGGGCTACGAGATACGCGATCTCTCGTTGCATTGTGAGCTGGTGTCGCTCAGTGCGTGTGAAACCGCACGCGGTAAAACCGTGGCGGGAGAAGGGGTGCTCGCCTTGCCGAGACTTCTTCTCGCTGCAGATGTAAAATCTGTGCTCACGACACATTGGCAAGTCGACGACCGCTTCGCTTCTGAACTGATGCCGTTGTTTTACAAGAATTATCTCAAGGACGGCGCAGCAAAAACAACCGCGTTGAGCGAGGCGAAGCGAACCATCCTTGCACAGAAGAAATCCGGACAAAAGGTGTATTATCAGCATCCATTCTTTTGGGCGGCGTTTGTGCTGTTCGGTGACCCCGGTGCGAACAACGGGACCTCATATCCTGGCATGCCTGGTTACGTGACGTTAGCGCTGGGTTTGATCACGCTTTCTGCTATCGTCATTATTATAGTGCAGCGCAGAAATGGGAAGTAAGGCAACAGCTAAGCAATCGCAAACGGAAAAGGAAACAGATATGAGTACGTTCAAGAAAGCTTTAATCGTCGGCGTTGGCGACTACAAAGACGCTCCCCTGCCAATGTGCGTTGATGATGCAAAAAAGATGCACAATATCCTGTCTCTGAATTATGATCAGTCGCTTAATTTCGAGTGCAAACTACTCACTACGCCTGAAGAAGAAATCACTCGTAAACTCCTGACCAAGCATATCGAGAAGCTGTTCAGTGATCCCGTCGATATTGCGCTGTTCTACTTTTCAGGCCACGGCCATGTGAATGAGCGGGGTGGCTTTCTGGTCACTCAAGACATGGTGCGCTACGAAGAGGGTGTCGCCATGGATATTTTGCTCAACCAGGCCAACCGTTCGCCGGCAAGGGAAGTGTTCATCATTGTCGACGCTTGCTACGCCGGTCACATCGGCAACCTTTCTTTCCTGGGCTCACAGCATGTATTCTTGCGCGAAGGTCTCTCCATCCTGACTTCCAGCACCGAAGTGCAAACTTCGCTGGCTCGCCAATCCGGCTCTGTTTTTACCTCCCTGGTCTATGACGCTCTCGACGGGGCAGCGGCTGACATTTTCGGTAAGGTCAACGTCGGGAACGTCTATTCCTTTGTCGATCAGGCTCTGGGTGCATGGGACCAGCGGCCACTGTTCAAAGCGAACGTAGCGCAATTCAGAACGCTGAGAAATTGCAGGCCGAAAGTGGATGTTTCTTTGATCCGCCGGCTCCCGGAGCTGTTCCCGAAACCGGACCATTTGTTCAAATTGGATCCCTCTTACGAACCGGATGTTGAACCCCGGAACGAAGAGCATGAAGAGATATTGAAGGATTTCCAGAAGTTGCGCGATCTGAATCTTCTCGTACCGGAAGGCGAGGAACATCTTTATTACGCCGCAATCAACAAAAAATTCTGCCGCCTTACCAAACTCGGGCAATACTACTGGCACCTGGCAAAGCGCAGGCTGATATAGCCACATCGAGTATCACCATGGCAGTTTTTTTGCGTCATCTCTAACTCCCTCCCGTACTGTATACGGAGTTTATCCCGGTTACGCTATAGCCCGTCCCTCTTGTCTCCCCGTTGTAACCCAACTATCCCAAAAATAAACATTCCTTAATCCTATTTTCAACAAAGCTTTGCTTTCTATTAAGAGTTTTGTAACACTTCTTACTTATTATCATTGCCAAGATACGATTCATGTAATCTATATCCACTCACGTCAAGAGTGGATGATACGCGAGTTGCTAGACGGCAGCGCCGCGCAAGATAAAGGCAAGCGTCGGTAAAGACCGGCGCAGCTCTGACACCATGCAACAATATCGGCAACCCATTGAGTGCACTCTGTGACTCAATGGGCGGAGCTATTGGCGGAATCAGTCTGAGCTTTGCATGCAGACTGCCTCCACCAGGCAACCCGGTTCAACCTTAGGGAATGTGTGTGTTTGGAGCTTTGGTATAGGGTGCAGCCTTCGCGTCTAGAATGGATTGCTTACCTCCCGGCAAAGGATTTCACTCTAAAATCTTCGGGTATGGAATTGCCCATGAGTTCACTACGGGACTCAATGGGCGGAGCTATGCCAAGAACGCCTGTCATCAGCATCACGAACAGCATCAGGGGATATGACGGACTTTTTACGAGATACGGCCACGTCAGCGCAACAAGTCAGACACTGGTATGCCATTTACACACGCCCCAGATTTGAAAGGAAAGTTCAGGCCGAGCTGACGCAGCTTCACATACAGTCTTACGTGCCGACACGAGGTGTTTGGCGTGTGTGGAGCGACCGCAAAAAACTGATAGCAGAACCTCTATTCCCTTCTTACGTCTTCGTTCAAGCTGATCCCAGAGAACGTGTGCTGTCGCTGCAGGCGCGCGGCGTTGTGCGCATGGTTAGTTTTAACGGAGAGCCAGCCAAAATTCCGGACGAGCACATTGATACCGTCCGGAAGATCGTTCAGTCTCAATATGAGATCGAACAGATTCCCTACCTGAGAACGGGCGAAAAAGTGGAGATTACAGCAGGGGCTTTGCAGGGAGTGCAAGGCATGGTGGTGGAACGACGACGACAGCCCTACTTCATCATCTCCATCGATGTGCTGCACAAATCGATCGCGGTCCAGATAGATGCGCGGTATCTTAAAGTCATTCAGCAAGAGGTATCATAAATGCGTTGTTTTGTAAGCATGTCGCTTCTGGTATTGTTGACAACCGGGGCGCTGTCACAGGGAAGTTCCTATCAAGTCAAGAGCGGCGATCAGCTTCAGATCTCCTTCTGGGAAAATCCTGAGCTGAACACCACCGTCACCGTTGGCAAAGACGGCGGCATCGAAGTGCCGATAATCGGCCGCATTGCTGCCTCGGGACTGTCTATCGATCAGTTGCGGGAGAAGATAATCTCACAGATGGCGCTGTACAATAAGCTCATCACGCAGTTGAGTGTTGTGGTGCTTGACTACGGCAGCAATAGCGTCTATGTCACAGGCCAGGTCCGAACGCCCGGGCGTTACTCCTTTGAGGAAATCCCAAATCTGTGGGACATCATCCTGCATGCCGGCGGACACTTGGAAACTGCTTTGCTCGATGAGGTTACCATTGTGCGCAAACAAGATAATGGCCAGGTGTTCAAGGTTGACATATCGAAAGCATTGCGTGACGGCAAATTAAACACCCTGCCGCAAATATATCCTGGCGATACCATTCACGTGCCCGGCACCACGATGACAGGCAACGTACCTTCTCCGCTGGCGCAGAAAAGCGAAATTTACATCATGGGCGCCGTTGGCGTACCGGGGGCGCATAAGTTCGAGTCCGGTCTCAATCTGGTGGAAGCGATCGGTCGGGCCGGCGGCCCCAACGCCGAGGCCGACCTGGAGAATGTCCAGTTTATTGCGCGCGGCGAAGGCGCCGTCTCTAAGGTGCAGGAGTTCAACCTTGAGGGCTATTTCCACCAGTCGCAGCGTCATCCGGTGCAAGTCAAAGCTGGTGACACCATCTATGTGCCGTGGCGTAAGCAAATGTCGCCAATTGTCAAAGCCGCTATCCAAACCTTAATCACTAGTTCAATCACAACTGCTATCGTGCTGCTGATCCGATGAATCTTTTCGATCCGAAGAATAAGCTCGAATTACGCGACTATATCAGAATTCTGAAGAGACGCAAGTGGTATTTTATCATCCCATTTGTTGTCGTGCTACCGCTCGGCGCTCTCAAAGTCATTACTACCGAGCCGGTCTATCAATCTTCATCCATCCTTCAGATCGACTCCAGTCGATTGTTGGGTTCTGGTTTCAAAGGAGTGGTACCCGGAGTCACTGAGACCGAGCGCGGAGTTCGCCTGAAAAAGAAAATACTGAGCTCAGAATATCTGACACAATTGATCAGGCGCCTCAGGCTGGACCAGGGCGACAGGATTAGGAAAAAAGCGATTGAAAAGCACGACGCCTATCCGGAAAAGAGCGTCGATGAAATCGTTTATTTTCTGCTGCTGACTAATCTGCGTAAGAATATAGACATTCGCGACTATGGCTCTGGCGTCATCGAGATCAAAACGACGGCAGGCAGCGCGGACCAGGCCTATGAAATCGTGAAGAATCTCACGGATATTTTTATTGAGGAATCATTACAAGGCGAGCTCAGCAACGTGCAAAGCGCGCTCGATTTCAATACACAACAAATCGCAATCTATAAAGAAAAGCTGGAAGAGGCAGAGCGCAAGCTGGAAGAGTATCAGCGCGGCCGCATTGCCCAAAAGGCT
>CAZVSL010000092.1:0-14498 GCA_964629935.1 uncultured Calditrichaceae bacterium
AGGCCAATGCAAAGCAAAGAAGAAGTACTTTCTGAGATCGCAAGATTGCGGCGAAGCAACGACGTTGCGGAAGCCCTGAATCTGATAAATCAGCAGCTCAAACAGACGCCGCCCGATCCTGATCTTATGGTCGAGGCCATGCACCAGGCGCTGCTGATGCAGCAGAATGAGCTGGCCGCCAGGCTGCAGCGCCATCTGTTGGCGCAGCCGGGAGCCGCTGATGCGCAGTACAAACCTGAAGTATGGCTGCGCACAGCGCTGACTCTGGGTGACACGGCTCTGCACGGCATCGACGAAGACAGCCTGCGGGCAGCATCTGCATGGTGCCGTGAGTTTGCAGCCACTCGCATGGACCCACTCTATCCCACACCCTTGCTGGATCTGGAGGTCGATTGCAGCGATGGCACCACCACCTACAGGTTTACTGCCGGTTGTCCGTCCTGCCAGGCAGATTTCGAAGTCATCATTCGCAAGTCGTTCCTGGTTCACCGCGAGTATCTCTGCCCCACGTGCCTGGCCCGGCATTATGTCGATTTCGACCTCATTGCGGCGTATGTTCATGACCACTATTCCTCTGAGGATCTGGCATTGATGCGCAGACTTGGCTCGAATTTGCACACGCTCAGATATCAGCTCAGCTTTGCCTGCCGGGGCGCCAGCGCGTTCCCTGATCTATGTCAATATCTGAATATCGACTATGCCTTTTTCCTAAACCAAATATTGTTGCGCCGTGTTTTCCAGAATTCTCAATCTCGCGATGCGCGAGGCGACATTCAGCACTAACCCTCTTTCGGCTATTACATGAATCATAACAAACGTCATATTTTTGCAGTTGGCTTATTTCCAAGCGCCAACAAAGAGTTTTTGCGTCACCTTTGTCAGCGCTTCCGTGTGTTCACTTTCGAGCACCACTACTTTGAGCCGAAACAAGGCCCGGGACCGGAGATCGCCGAAAACCTGCTCAGCAAAGATGAGATAAAGCCGGACAACAGGACGCTTGTTTGGGCGACGTCTGAGCTTTTGAGACATGCTGAGACCACGCTGGAAAGCTGGCTTCCGGGCAATGGCCAGCTCCCCCTGCAACGTGAGGAGTTTGAAGCCGTGTTTCCGGGATGTTATGCCGCATTATGCTCATTGCATGTCTTCAAAAAAATTGTGGCACAATACGGCGTGGATATGGTAGTCTGCAATGCTGATTATTCCGGTTTGCGCAGACCCATCATCATGGAGGCCAGAAAACTCGGTATTCCCACTCTGGATATCGAGCACGGTTTCTTTGGCGCAGCGCCGACTGCCTCTGCCCTGAAATCCGGCATGCAGCCGCCATCGGTGTTCTGTTCAGACTTTGTCAATCTGGATAATGAGCTGGAAAAAACATGCTGGCAATCGTTGCAGGACGCATCTCACGGCAAATCCAACAGCCAGTTTCTGACCCTGGGCACGCCCAATGACCACTCTTTCGATGCAAATATTTCCAGGACGGAGGCTTTGCAGCGTTTGGGACTGGCGCCAAACAGGTTCACGATTACCGTGGCAAGCACCTGGATGGAAGCGCACATTCCCGCAGTCGTGCTGGAAGGACAAATGCAGCACGTCTATTTCTTCAAGGATGTGCTGCGCGTGCTGGCAAGACTTCAACCTGAGCACGATTTGCAGATCATCCTCAAGATGCACCCGGCATTCACCACCGGCGACCGCACAGCCTGGGAAGGCGCCCTGGAATTCCTGCAGAAATACGCCGAAGCAGTTAATATCGATATCGCTTTGACTGCAAGCTCTGCGCTCAGCGAGATCATTGCGGCTTCTGACTTGCTCATCTATCCGAATGCTTCCTCCCTGCTCTGGGAATATTTTATCGCAGGCAAACCAGGTATTGTCTATTATACACCGGTGCTCTATGAAGACTACTACGATGCCGAAAAGCTGAACAGCAGCAACGCTCTATTCCGCGCCGGCTGTGCGCGCTTCGCTTTCGACATCGAACAATTGCAAGAGCGTATCGAACACTATCTGCAGCCCGACAATTATGTCGCATTCGAGCAAAAGGTTGCAGAGCTAAGAGGTAAGTACAATCTGCAACACAGAAGCCTGGAAGAAAAGTGCCGGAATATCTGTAAGTGGATCGCTAAGTACCTGGAGGGTGAGGCTCTGAATGCCAGCAGTCCCGCTGACAGCGAAGAGCAAAATGCGCAGATAGTACAAACCGGCGAAGCCCCTTTGCCGCGCCGCACGTTACTGACAGCCGTTCGGCCCGATCTTGTGGGCGTCTATGTTGCCGTAATCTGCGACGATTGTGGTTATCGCTTCGAGCAATACCTGCCAACTGTGGCCGGCATGGGACTGAGCCGGTTCAATTGCCCGGATTGCGGCATCCCCCATGAAGTCTGGCCCGAGGACTTTCTCGAAGCGCTCAACAAATACCTGTCCGGAATGGCGTTTGACGCCGCTCGCAGCATGAACGATGTTGCCACGCGCGTCACCCAATCCTGGTACAGGCATCCGACCTTTGCCGCCTCACTTACCTATGAAAACATCAATCTTGGCGAACCAACCGAACGCAGGCTATACGACTGTGTGTCGCTCGGCTTGCGCCTGAATACTGCCAAATCAGGAGATGAATCTTGAGAAAAAGCATTGTATTCTACAATGTTCATAAGCCGCAACATGCGAGCATCATAAAACAGACGGTCAGAGCCGGATTTCTGCCCATTATTACCGGAAAGTCTGTGCACGCGGAGCTGGTGCAGGCTGGCATCGAAATGCGGCAATGGGAAACGGTAGCCAGAAGCCGAATCAATGAGACAACCAATAATGTACTCGCCCGAATGTCAGAGCAGGTAGCCGCTCACCTGCAATCCGCGCAACTGCTCGAGCAGGCCTTCGGGGCAGAAGGCATGCCGTTTCTCTCTGCCACAGGCGTCGATTTTGCTGAAAAGCTCGTTATTTCGCTGTCGCAGGAAATAACAGCCATAGAGCGTCTGAAAGCGTTCAGAGAAAGATATGACATCCGCCTGATCGTGCTCGGATGTGACAATTCCGCTGATGAACGGGCTTTGGTACTTTATGCCAGAGAGCTCGGCATTCCGACGCTGCAGCTTGCACACGGCTTCTACGGCAAAGTCAAGCGAGGCCAGACCGCAGGCAACATGCACGCGCTCTATTCCGACTATATCGCGGTCTTTGGCCAGCGGGAAATGGCCTGTCTCACGGAAAATGGCATTGCGCCTGATCGTATCCTGGTCACCGGAGCGCCGCACTGGGATACACTTTACAGTCCCCGGGCTCAAATTTCCCGGCAGGAGGCGCGCGCCAAACTGAAGTTGCCGGAGCACAGCCTGGTTATGCTTGTCTGCACGAGTTATGTCGACGGCTCATCTCTGCATTTTTCGCACTGCACGCAACTGCTGTACGAGCAGTTCGAGCAGGTGTGTCGCACTGTGCTCGAGATCAACGGTCCGGTAGAGATTATGCTGCGCCCGCATCCGCACGAACTCCTGCGTGCAACCGCGTCACAGGAAGTTTCCGGGAAAACAGATGAGATGTTTGCAGCCTGGCTTGCAAGGAAGGGCATCAAGAACGTACGCATTTTGCGGCAAAACAAGCTAGAGGCGGTGCGGGCAGCAGACCTGGTGGTGACGCTGGGCATGACTTCCATTACGCCGGAGATCATGATCTTGCAGCGCCCGGTTCTGGCCTGGCCGTGGGACCCTGACGCCTCGCTGGAACCGCTGGATGCAAGCAGCGGCATTGTGCTCGCCAGAGATAAGGCTGACTTTACCAACCAATTAAACCGGCTTATGACAAACGAATCTGCGCGGCTTGCCACCGTCGAAGCCCAGAATCGCGCGCTGCCGGAATTAAACCACAATCACGACGGACGGGCAACGGAAAGAGTTACGGAGTTGATTCTAAAGCTTGCCGGCGGCGCAGAGAAAGAACCTGTGGCAAGCACGCAGACTGAGCAACAAGATGGTGATAAGATGGGGCTGCGCATCCTGCAGGTCGTACACGATTTTCCACCGCAGGCATTTTCCGGCACAGAACTTTACACTTTGCACCTGTCACAGGAATTACAGAAACTGGGGCACCATGTTTCTGTCATCTACCCGACAAGTCTGCCTGAGACGCCACCCTACACCTTCTGGCATGACATCTACGACGGCATCGAAGTGTTCAGATTCAACATAGATGATGGCAGAGCCGGAAGTCGCTCCGACTTTCTAAATTCAAACTATGACCAGCCATTTCGAGCCTTCCTGCAGCACCATGATTTTGACATCGTACATTTTCAGCACCTGTACGGATTGTCAGCGAACTGGCTGCAAATTGCCAAAGACGCCGGTCTGCCGGTCTTTCTCAAAATCGATGACATGTTCTGGTATTGCCGGCAGGTGCATCTGATGCAGGGCGGCAAGAACTATTGTTCGGGGCCGGACTCTGTGCAAAAATGCATTGATTGTATGAGAACGGACACTCCGGACACGAACATTGCAGATGAGCATCTCACCTCCTACTTCCTGCTTCGTGAAGCAACTTTGCAAAATGCTTTTAAACAGGCAGATTTCGTGCATTCGCCGTCACAGTTTCTGAAGACGACATATCTAGCTGCTGGCTGCACCAATGATGAATTTCACGTCATTCCCACGGGGATTCGGCCATTTGAGCCGAAGCAGCGCCAACGACCCCGCAAACCGGTCCGGGTCGCCTTTGTGGGAGAAATCCACACCAGAAAGGGCATCCACCACTTTCTGCAGGCTGTTGAGCTCACCCTCACTACTTTGCATAACAAGGCCGCGGCGGACAGCATCCGATTCATGGTATATGGCAACCATTTCAATGACGATTTGTATCGTTCCATGTGCAACCTGATTGACAGGCGGGGCGGCATCGAATACCGTGGCGGATTCTCTCCGGCAGACCGGCCAAACGTCCTGGCAGAAATCGATGTCCTGGTTATGCCATCTTTGGGAGAGAACTATCCCTTTATTCTGCGAGAGGCACACTACGCCGGGGTGCCGGTTATCGCAACCTGCATCGCCGGGGTGCCCGAGATTGTACATCACGGCAAGAACGGCTGGCTGATTCAGCCAGCAGATGTGGCGGCATTGGCAAGAATCTTTGTTGACATCGCGCAAACGCCGCAACAATTGCGCAGTCTGGCGCCGGACCCCCGGGATATCAGGCTCATCGCCGAAGAAGCGCAAGAGCTGGCCCGCTGGTATGGGCGCAAACGCATGACCTCCGAGCCTGTGGCAACGGCAAGAATCGAGACGATGTACCATAAGGCTGAAAAGCTCATCGCGGACGGCCAGGTGCGGCAGGGTTTGCACATACTTTCAGATGTGCTGAACCTTGCGCCGCGTCATCGCGCGACTTTGCGTTTGTTGAGCAGAGTGTACAGGCTGCTCGGCAAACATCAGGAAGCCGAGGCCATGCTTGAGCTGGCGAAGATGTGAATCCGCTGTAGCAATATCTACCGGAGTGAAATACTTTAGTATTTCAGTCTTTCCGGGCGGGGGCCCGAAGCGTGAAAAAAGACAAAGCGCAATACTGAAGTATTGCACTCCAACGACAAATTCTTCTTCCTTCTTCCTTCTACCTTTCCTTCTCCTTCTTCCGGCTGCACTACGTACGCTAGTGACGGCCTCGCTCAGAGCATTTTGCCTCCCGTGACAGACGCTTGAAATTTACCACGCATCAGCATTTTTTTCGAAAAATCTATAAAAAATCCGGAAAAAGTGGCAAGTAGCAAGTGAGGCCGTCGATAATTAAACCAAGAAAAAACCTAAAACCAGTTCTATAAATGGGAGACTGATCATGGCGGCTCAAGCTACATACTCAAAAACGAGTAAGAATCCTTATTTTCAACAACAATTCAAAACCGCAAGTCCTGAAAAATTGATTCTTATGCTGTATGATTTGGGTATCAAGAGCTGTCGCGCCCGGGACCGGGCCAAAACCTCTCGGGTCTTTGTCGAACTAATTGCCGCCCTGAACTTTGAGCACAAAGAGATGGCGGTGAGATTTTTTGACCTCTACCGTTTTGGTCAGGACATGGCATGTCACGGCAAATTCGATGAGGCGCTTATGGTGCTGGAGAATCTTCGCGACACATGGGCAGGTTTTGTCATGGGGCAGAACGGCAACAACTGAGAGTTTCACCAAAATGATGCGTTCCAGACCGACATACGCGAATCACAACAATGTAACCTCGCACCCGATGCAAAGCAACCCAGAGGCGACCATGCTTGGACTGTATGACATCGCAGCATACAGAGTTTCCTTTCAAGTATCGGAAGAAATGAGCTTACGAGAAGTTTCAGGCCTTTTGCACAGCCTGTGTTCAGGATGGGAACAGATTCTACCAACTGCGGACGGTACTTCCCAAACAGAACTAAATTGAGGAGTCAGTACAATGGGTATCGACATATTTGCATCAGGCGGTAATTCGGGCATCGAACAGCTCATCCAAATGACCCTGCAAATCGAATCTCAGCCACGCTTCCGGCTGGAAGACAAAAAGACCAGTCTCGATGCACGTAAAAGCGTGCTGTCCGAGCTGGATTCAAGATTGTCATCTTTGAACTCGGTCGCCAAAAAGCTGACCGATGCAATTACCAACCATTTCGCATCCAAAACCACAGTTTCGAGCAACGAGGACAAATTCAGCGCCACAGCCGAGGCCAAGGCGCTGGCCGGAGACCATGATATCAGCATCGCACGGTTGGCCAGTGCAGACACACGCGTCTCCAAGCAGTATACCAAGACCGGCACGGAGCTGAAGGATTTCTTCGACGCCAACGGCGCGCAATCCTTTCAGATCGAAGTAGCACATCCAACCTCCGAGGATTCCGGCAACCGCGTCTCGATTTCTGTTGACGTCGCGCCCACGGGCACGGATAACGACTCTATCCTGCTGGAAATAGCAAGCGCCATCAACAATGCCATGGGCGCCGCTGCCTCCGCGGAGACAATCGATGCAGATGAAAAATTGTCGGCCTCTGTGGTGCACGAAACCGATGGCACCAGTCGCCTTGTCTTTAAGAGCGGGCTTTCCGGATACACCTATCGGATGGACATGACCGATTCTGCCGATTCTCTGCTGACAACCATGGAAATCAACAACGCATCCCAGTCGGTCGATACTTCGGGCGGTTACATCACGGCCGTTGGGACTTCAGCGACGGACAGCCAGCTCAACGCCCAACTCTCGGTCGACGGCCTGACTTTTTACCGCGATTCCAATACGATCAATGACATCCTGGATGGCGTAAACCTGACGTTGAAGGATACAACAACAACCGCAGAGACCCTGCAAGTCACCGTGGATACAGAAAAAGTCAAGCAAGAGCTGCAGAGCATGATCGATGCCTACAACAGCGTCATTCAGTATCTGCGTGAAAAGCAGGCGGTGGATCCGAACACCAATACGCGGGGTGCGCTGGCCGGCGATTCTACCTACTCCTTTCTGCGCTCCAGTATGCGCGATGTCATGACCGGAAAAATCGAAGGCATTACCGCCGGCAATCCGGAGCATTTGTTCGAAATCGGCATCACAGCAGCCTCGGGCGGCACGCTAAGCTTTACAGACACGGAAAAATTCGAAAGCGTGCTGACTTCCGGCAGTACAAAAGTGTCCGACTTGTTCAACTCCGACAATGGGGTTGCCACGCAGATCAAAAGCTTTCTGGAGAACTTTGTCAAAGTCGGCGGAATCATTGACGAGAGTCAGGATTCGATCACAGACCGTATGAAAAGCATCTCACGCTTCGACGAACGACTCGACCGCCGGGAAATTCAGCTCAGGCAACAGTTCGCGAAGATGCAGGAAACAGCGCAGTTGCTCGGCGGCCAGCAGGCAGCTTTCTCCAGTCTGGTCTCGAGCTTCGCATTCTAAGACGGCAATACGACGATGATGCAAATCAAAGGAAAGCTCGCAGGTCTGTTACAGACCGCTATGCAGATCGACGACCTGCTGCAAAAAAAGGCCTGGGATGAGCTGCCGCCAAAACTTCAGGAACGGCAACGGCTGTTAAACGCCATAACTGAAGGAACGCTCCGGGATGAGCTGTTGAGTCAACATGCCAAAAATACATTGACATCCGATATCAAGAGACTCATAAGGTCAATATTGGAGAAAGACAAACAAAACATGGAGACAATCCAGACAGAACTAGATCATACTTCAAAGGCTCTTGCCGAGCTTACGAAGGAAAGGGGAACAGTCAAACGGTTGCGTTCCATGACCCAAATGGGGCACAAACAAATCGTTGACTTAGTACGCTAATGTGGTTCTTGTATATGGAGGATAACACATGAAGATCCAAGATTTGTACGGCGTAAATCCTCCCAGAAAACCGGACAAACCGGTCGACAACACGCGGGACCGGAAAGTTGAAAAAGAGGAGCCTCAGAAGGGTTCCGCCATAAAGAGCGACCAGGTCCAGATTTCTCAGGAGGCCCAGAAGCTTCAGAACTCAAACGATGAGTTCAGCGTTTCCAGGGAGTTGCTGAACAAGCTGCCCGCAGCCAGGGCGCAACTTATATACGAGGCGCTGGCCAAAATCAAAGCCGGGCGCTACGCCAGCGACGAAATCGTGGAAGAAGCGGCTCAAAAACTGCTGGATAGCGGTGAATTAAACGATATCCTCAACAAGTAAAGCGAACGCAAGTACACGCTCGCTTTACAAGTTGATTTCGCATACCGCAAGGAAATTTGATCCCACCAATTTCTGCCAGGGATAAGTACATTCACACCTGAAATTCCAATAACAAAGCTTCCAAAATGAAGATCGTTTGCTCAAATCAAAGTCCCGCCACACGGTTTGGTGCTTTTGAATTGGGCTTTGTAGCTTACGCGTTGGAGTAGGAGTGCAATACTTCAGTATTGCGTCTTTTATTTTTTGCACGCTCCGGTCCCCGCTCGGGAAACTGAAATACTAAAGTATTTCACTCCGGCGTGGGAGTGCAATACTTCAGTATTGCGCTTTTGGTTTCTTGCACGCTTCGGTACCTGCCCAGGAAAAACTAAAATACTAAAGTATTTCACTCCGGCGTGGGAGTGCAATACTTCAGTATTGCGCTTTTGGTTTTTTTTGCACACTTCGGTACCCGCCCGGGAAACTGAAATACTAAAGTATTTCGCTCCGGCGTGGGAGTGCAATACTTCAGTATTGCGCTTTGTCTTTTTGCACGCTCCGGTCCCTGCCCGGAAAAACTGAAATACTAAAGTATTTCACTCCGGCGTGGGAGTGAAATACTTCAGTATTGCGCTTTGGTTTTTTGTCCGTCCCGGTGTTGTGAGATTTTCTTCTCAAAGGTGATGCAATTGCCAGCAGGATTAAAGCTCACGCGGTCCATCAGATTCCGAATCAGCATGAGACCCATGCCGTACGGTTTGAGGCGAAGCTCGTTCGTAAGCGCATCAGCATCAAAACCCGGGCCTTCATCCTCAACCCTTATGCCAAGCCAATTGCCCCGAACCCAAAATCGAATTTGCAGCCGACGCTCCGAGTAATGCGGAAGTCGCAAACGCTTGTTGCGGGTGCGTTCAAACCGGCTAACCGTATCGCCGGGCTCAAACTGCTCCTTCCATTCGGATTTGAGCTCCAGGTTGCCATGCTCATGAGCGTTGAGAACCGCCTCTTCAAAAGCGAGCGTGATGTTCAGCAAGTCCTCGTTCTGGACCTCGCAATAAAGCTGGATAGTCTTTCTGATGAGCGTCTGAAGCCGGCAGAGAGACAGATCCCGGGAAGGAATATCAAAATCGAGGGCCAGCCGTTTCAGCATCTCGGCGCCGGCCAGTTTAGGCAGCGGCTTGCTCGCGAGGTGCTCGATACGCTCCAGAACGCTGCTCAGCTCCCTGACGTCGACGGGTTTCTGCAGATAGTCAACCGCGCCCAGCCGCAGCGCCTCAATCAGGGCCTGCTCCCGGGGCTCGGACGACATCAGTACCACAGGCAAATTTGGCCGGATAGCCGGACACGCTTGCAAGACATCGAACTCTGCCATGGCGCCAGCCTGCATATCGCAAATCACAATATTGATATCAGGAGAATCCGCCAGCACATCAAGTGCAGCCCTGCCGTTGCTCACAACAATGACCTGGTGGTCGAGTTGATGCAACATGCCTCGTACAACCTGATGAACAGAATCCTGCTCATCGACGAGCAAGATTTTCTTTGACGCCGTCATAATCATGGTAGGATATTTTTCAGGGCGGTCCTGACCTTAATGATTCACAGAGAAACTGATATTTTATGCTCAATCAAAGCTTCGAGTTTAAGATGACAGGGGCGGTGTTCACGCGCGTCAGGCTCAATGCAGACGAAGTCGTATTCACGCCAGGTTTCTGTCTAGCCGCCGTTTTTTTCAATGGTAAGCATCTTGTCCAGATTGATGGATGCAAACATTGCCGCGAGATTGTCGTGAATGCCGGAGATGACCAGTTGCCGGTTGTGCTGCTTTAGCCGCTTGTACAATACAATGATCTTGCCGATACCGGTGCTGGTAATAATGGGAACCAAACTGAGATCGAGTTTGACAGTTTCCGCATCAGCCTCCAACAGCTCATCAAATACCTGCCTGACACCATCGCTATCACTTTCCGTGACCGGACCTGAAATTCTGGCCGTGATTTCATGTTCAATTGAGTCGATAGAAATTTCCATGAATGGCTCTTCCTTCTACTTTGAGTCAATTTCCAATACTGAAGCGCGCTCTCCTATATAACAATCGGTTGTAATCCGCCGCTCCTTTAAGCAACCACTGCAAAATAACCCGGCTACGAAAATCCTAAAGTACATCCAATATAATGACGATGTTAAACCAGCAAAAAGTTGTGCCTTAAGACAAAGAGGTGAGCACATGGCCGATGCAGAACAACAAGAACTGTTGCTCTCATTTGTTGAGGAAGGAAACGAGCTTCTGGATGAGTCGGAACCACTCCTGATCGAGCTGGAAACCAGTGCGACAGAATCCGGGAAAGTGGACTACGAGGTACTCAACACCATCTTTCGATTGTTTCATTCTCTCAAAGGAGGCGCCGGCTTTCTTGACTTGCGCACTGTTGGCAGCGTGACGCACGAGGCGGAAACGTTGCTCGACCTGTTTAGAAAAGGCAAGGGTACGATACAAAGCGACCATATCGATCTGCTCACCCGTACTTGTGATTTCTTGCGCCACCTGTTGGCCAATATTGGAAACAACTTTTCAGACGAAGGTTTCGAAGACGAATCAAGAGAGATTATCAGCAGCCTGAAACTGCAAATCAGTACGATCACAGGCGAGGCTTATCCGGAAGCATCTTCGCAAGCAGAGGCCGTGCGCTCAACGGAGGCGCCGTCGCCAGAGCAAGATAATGCTGCCCGCAGTTCAGGGTCTGAGGCTGCTCAGTCTGATGATGCGGATTCTGAGGATGAAGAACCGGATGAGCTCAAACTCACGATTACCCCGGAAATGACCAAGCAGTTTGTGCAGGAATCTGAAGACTTGCTGGTGGCCACGGAAGAAGCCTTCCTCATTTTGGAAAAAGAGCCAGCGAGCCAGGAACACATCGCTTCAGCATTTCGGGCGTTGCACAGTTTCAAGGGCAACGCCGGCTTTCTGAGCTATGTGGACCTGGAAAACCTGAGTCATCAGGCAGAAACAGTTTTGGACAAGATCAGATGCGGTGACATTTCCGGCAACGCTGAATTGTTTTCAACACTGCTGGATGTGCTCGATTTTCTCAGAGAAGGCGTGGCGCAAATTGGCCAGGGCAAGGAGCCGGAAATTCCGTCGGCGCCGGGCCTGATCAACTTGTTGAAGGATATGATGACAAAGTTGGAGCAGGCTGGCTGCGCAAGCTCTCCGCGTCAGGAAGGCAATGGGAAATCTGCGGCAAAGGAACAATCAGCAACCACGCCCGCCACCAAGAAAAAGCCGGCGCCCGCGCAGCCAAAGGCCAGCGCAGAATGGTCCAATCCTGGCAGGCCGAATACCCGCGTGGAAAGCAAGGCGCGCCAGTCCATTCGTGTAGACGTCGAAAAACTGGAGTCGTTGCTTGATCTGGTTGGCGAGCTTGTCATCGCCGAAGCCATGGTCGCTCAGAATCCGGACCTGAAGGAATTGAACGTCTCGCTTGAGAATTTCGAAAAATCATCGCTGCACCTGAACAAAATAACGCGCGATCTACAGGACATTGCCACTTCCATACGCATGATCCCCCTTTCAGGCGTCTTCCGCAGAATGATACGCCTCGTACGCGACCTCGCCCAGAAGACAGGTAAAAAGGTCGAGCTCGAAATCATCGGTGAACAAACAGAGGTTGACAAGACTGTCATCGAGCAGATCACCGACCCGCTGGTTCACATTATCCGCAACTCGATCGATCACGGCGTCGGCAAGCCCGAGGAGCGCCGGGAGCACGGCAAGAGCGAGACCGGCCATCTTTCGCTGCAGGCAAAATATGTTGGCGGCGAGGTCTGGATTTCGATCAAAGACGATGGCCGGGGTTTGTCACGCAAAAGGCTGCTCAACAAGGCTGTCGAACGCGGGCTTATCGATGGCAACGGCGATGAGATGAGCGATGCGGAAGTCTGGCAGCTCATATTTCAGCCGGGCTTTTCCACGGCTGACCAGATAACCGACGTCTCAGGCAGGGGCGTTGGCATGGACGTGGTCAGGCGTAATATCGAGAACATTCGTGGCAAGGTTGACGTCACCAGTGAGACCGGCACAGGCACAGAAGTCATTCTCAAGATACCGCTCACCCTGGCAATCATCGATGGCATGATTATTCGTATCGGCCGCAACCGCTATATCATCCCGCTCATCGGCATCAAAGAGACCATCCGCGCCAGCATGGATGATATCACGCAAACAATGGACGGGCAGGAGATCATCAACATCCGCGGCAGCCTGTACCCAATCGTGCGCCTGCATGATTTCTATGCTATTGAGCCGGACTCAAAGCGGCTTTCTGACGGCATCATCATGATGGTCGAAAATGCAGAGCGCCGGTTTTGTTTGTTCGTCGACGAGCTTATCGGACAACAGCAGATCGTCATCAAGGGGTTGTCCGGATACCTGGGCAACATTCGGGCTATTTCAGGCTGCACAATTCTGGGTGATGGCACAGTCTGTTTGATAATCGATCTTGCAAGCGTTGCCGACCACGTTGAAAATGGCTACCAGTCCGGCTGCCATGTGCTGCCGCAGGAGGTAGCCGAAGAAGTGATGCTATGAGCGTGTCCGGCAAAGCCGGAGCGCGTACAAAGTACAAAATATAAGGTGAGAGTTCATGTCTGAAACAAAAACACCTGAAGTGGAGGCGGTTGAAGAGGTCCTCGAGGACACCCAGGAAGGTAAATATCTGACCTTTACATTGGGCCGTGAGGAATACGGGATCGAAATTCGCAATGTTACGGAGATCATCGGCATCCAAAGCGTCACCGACCTACCCGATACGCCAAACTTTGTCAAGGGCGTTATCAACCTGCGCGGCCGGGTGATCCCGGTTATCGATGTCCGCTTGCGCTTCGGGCTGGAGGAAAAGGAGCATACGGACCGCACCTGTATTATCGTGGTCAATATCCGCAACATGACCGTCGGCCTCATTGTCGATACCGTCTCCGAGGTCATAGATATCCCGGATAAAGATGTGGAGCCGCCGCCCCGTGTAAACGGCAGCTCTGGCGGCCGATACATTCAGGGGCTGGGGAAAGTGGGTAAATCCGTCAAGATTCTCCTGGATACGCACAAGCTGCTATTCGGAGATGAGTACGAGCAGATCACGGAATCGCTCTCATGACAGCCAGTGTAAACCAGGCAGCGCCGGGCACAATCCGACTCACGGACGAGGAGTACCGTCTCATTCGCGACCTGGTTTACTCCAGGTTTGGTATTAATCTGACCGAACAGAAGCGGGCGTTGATTGTCGGCAGACTGCAAAAGATTTTGCGCGAGAAAGGTTTTCTGTCATTCAGACAATACTATGACCATGTGGTGAGCGATAAAAGCGGCGAAGCTCTGACTATGCTCGTCAATCGCATCTCCACCAACCACACATTCTTTTATCGTGAGAATGACCATTTTGATTTTCTGCTCAACGAGGTGCTGCCGGAAATCCGAGCCAGAATTGGCTCAGGACCGAAAAAACTGCGCATCTGGTGTGCAGGATGTTCCACCGGAGAGGAGCCGTACACCCTGGCCATCATCGTCAAAGAATTTTTGCAAAACGAGATCGGCAGATGGGATATCGGTATTCTGGCGACCGATATTTCGCAAAGAGTGCTCGACCTCGCTGAAGCCGGTGTGTATCCAAAGGAGAATCTTGATAAGCTGCCGGCCAAATTCAAGAAAGGCAACTTTCACGCGCGCGATAAAGAGAACTGGGTTGTCGCGGACCACGTAAAAAAGCTTGTCCTGTTTCGGCGCTTTAATCTGATGCGAACCCAATTTCCATTTAAAGGCAAATTTGATGTCATATTTTGCCGCAACGTGATGATCTATTTCGA
>CAZVSL010000093.1:0-4396 GCA_964629935.1 uncultured Calditrichaceae bacterium
GGCTTCACAGATACTCTGAGCAACTTGAACCTGCAACAGCGTCTGCGATTCAAGTATATCATCGACACGTTCGATGCCGCCGGCAATATAGCCCACGGCCCGCCATCCAGACCCGTTGCTATCGATCCAAAGGGCGAGTGTCGACCTGAAATTGTCGCCTGGTCTGACACGGTAGTTAATGAGCAGCATTTTTCCCGCGGGAATTCGAATGAGATTTGCATCAAAGAACCGGCACTCGACTCGGACTGCGAATCATTTCGGCGAACGGATTCTCTCCGGTTTCAGGCCGTACGCGATTCTCTCAAGCTGTTTGAGCTGTCTGATTTCAATGATACCACATTTTTTGATAGTGGCTGGATAGGGCGCGATCAATTACGGCCGGCCGCAGACACTGCCCTTTGCTTTACATTTGATTTGCTGCCTGCCGGACACGGTCCACAATTTGTCGATGGCCACATCTATCACTATCGTGTGATGGCTAAGGATAAGAACGGTAATCTTAGCGCCTGGTCCGACACAGTTGCTGCCAGACAAGATAACCGCCCACCTGGTGCAATCGATAATTTCAACGTAGCCAGTGATGTGAGAAATGCTTGTAGGGATGCGGTCATGGAGCTCAATTGGGACGCAGCTAGTGACCGCGGCGGTTCTGGTGTCGCTGGTTGTACGATATATCGCCGGGTCGTGGGCCTGGATGATGACTTCATACCCTTTGATACTGTGGGCGCCAATGTCACAACCTACATTGACGTACTTGACGAATTATCCGAAAGCAGACAGGTACTGTACAAAGTCGGGTGCTTTGATACGTTTGGCCAGGAATTCGATGTCACCGGCATGCAGTCCAAAGGTGGGCAAGCCCTTATCGCGCCGCCTTTGAGTCGCCTCACGCCGGAATCACCCTCCTGTGCACCCGGATTTGCTGCTATCGATGCAGATACCGTTCACTATACCCTGCTCGATACGTTACCAAGGCCGCCGGAAATCGAAGGTTTCGAGGTAACGGTAGAAGGTCCCGGTTGTTCCTATTTGGTGCCTTTTATCAGCGGCGCCCAAGATACGTTTGCTATTCCACTTACGTGCGGCGACGGTGAATATGTTATCAAGCTGCGAGCTGATTTTGCCGGTACGCTATCGCGGTGCTCGGTTGATTCGCTCTTGAAGCAGACCATGAGTCCACCGCCGATCGATACCCTTGTCGTGCAAAGAGACACCAAGCCAACAGGCAATATTTTTCTCTCCTGGCAGCATGCATCACCCAACGTTGTCAAAGAATACGCTGTTTTCGTCTGGCCTGTGGGCGAAGAAAGACCCGCCGAACCCGATACCGTAACCCAGACTACCTCCTGGACTTTCACCGAAGATATCCCGGTCTACCAGTGCTTCAACTTCAGCGTGGAGGCACGCGATTGCTTTGGCCGGCCATCAATTGATGAGCCGATCGTTAAGCAATATTCCAACAAGCCACCTGAATTCGATCCCGTGCGCTTCGACACCGGTGCGGCTAATATCGTGGTGTGCTGGGACCGTCCGGCGCCATTGTTCGAAGGCGCGCAAAATGTCAATACCATCGTGAAGATCTATCAGGACAGCATCACCGCCGAGCCGCACAAAATTGACAGCGTTTTCAACAAAACCTGCATCGATGTCGCCTTAGACCCGATGCATGTCTACATTTTCTTTATCAAAGAAAAGATCACGGATGCGCTCGCTCCCTGTGATAATGGCATGCTTATGAGCGCCTGGTCGAAGCCGGTTTCCGTACCTTTAGATGCGGCTGTGCCCCAGGTGGATTTCGAAGTTCAACCCTTGCCGGTGCCGCCCGACTCGATAACCGGGTCTGTTTTTCTGTCCTGGCGCGGTTATTTTGAAACACACGCGGAGCGTATCGACCGGGATCGAATCGATCGCTTCGTTGTGCAGTGGCAAGCGGAATCCGGATCGGATTCGATGTTGGTGGCTGTGGCAGATTTTTTTGACAACCTGTCCTTGCAAGGCGCTGACACGTTAGACGTGGTTGAGACAGCCCTTGTTGCTTCATTGGACCCGGAGCCGGATTACGTATTCACGGTCATCGCCATCGACACCCTCGATCAGAGGTCGCCACCGAAGTACAAGCCTGCGAGTTTCAAACCGAGGTGGGTATTCACGCCGGCTATTACCGGGCTGAACCCGGACTGTTTTCGGGATAGTGTTACCGCTATATTGGGTTGGCTCGATGATGCCGGCCAGCCAGCGGATTCAATGTTTGGCGCTGATAGCGTACAATTTCAGGTCGACATCGATTCTGGATTTGTGTCTCCCCGGGCCACAACCACAGCCTGGCTGGCAAAAGATCTGGTCAGTCACGAATTCATAAAAGAGCAAGATTATCCGACTGCCAGCCGCAGCAATGACTCCGTGTTTTTCAGGATCCGGGCAAAAGATAAGTTTGGGCATGTCTCGCCGTGGTCATCGGAGTATGATGCGTTGCATACAGGGCCGGGCAGGTATGATGAGCGGGAGCCGGGCCAGGTGGTGTGTGAGATAGATTCCATCATTGCACCCGATAGCGGGCTAGCCAATGCAGTAGATGTCTTCCTGAGCTGGCCACCGGCCACCGATTCGTGTGGTATCAAAGACTACCTTATGGTGATCCACAACGGCAGCGAGGCGGATACAATTCGGGTGGCAGATATCAACCACGCGGACAAAGGTGTATCGGCGACCATTTTGGGAGATCGCAAGTGGCAGGTACATCCGGTCGATCTGGTAGGAAACGTTCAGACGCGCGCCGATACCTGCCGTTTTCAGCATATGATCTTGCCGCCTGACAGCAGTTGGCTTGAAGTCACTCTTCTTCCGGATGATTCTATCGACTCCGTCCTGACCTGGGAACCGGGAGCCACCAACTTCCCTAATTCGACGCTCAGTTATCTTGTCGAGCTCTCCAACAACCCAGATTTTTTCGGAAAAAAGGACATCAACCCCGCATTTAGCGAGTGCTCGAATTTTCAGGATTCGCTTAGCTATGCGTTCAGTCGGTTCAAGAACGTGGACAGAATATTTTGGCGAATCAAAGCAAGAGTGGCGGGCCGTTTTGAAAGCGCCTGGTCTAAAACCTTTTCGGCTGCGCGAGATAGTTCAGGGCCACCGGTTCATGTCGCACACGATGTTGATACGGTTGTACCTGAAGCTTATAATCTGAGGCAAAATTATCCGAACCCGTTCAATCCGTTTACTACAATAGTCTACGATATTCCAAAGGATGCAACAAATGGCATACGCGTCCATTTGGATGTTTTTAATGTAGTAGGCCAGAAGATCCGGACGTTGGTCAGGGAAAATAAGTACCCGGGTCGTTATGAAGTTGTCTGGGATGGCCAATCAGACAATGGAGCAATGAGCGGGAGCGGCATTTACTATTATCGCATGCGGGCTGGCGATTTCATCACTACGCGCAAGCTTGTTCTCTTGAAGTGAGCCAAACGATGGTTTGAACGCTTCCGCGATTCGCCAACAATAACACCGAATCGAGCTTAACAACAACATTGGAGAGTTGAATTGGGCAGGATTGGATGGAGAAATCTTCTTGGTGTAACGCCACTGTTGTGTATGTTATTCATGCCTCAAATCGTTTCAGCGCAAAGTGGCTCTCTTAACGAAGCCGCGATCTTCAAACGTTGGCTGGATGAGGCGTCCACAATGTCTTCCGAACAGCAAGCGTTCTCTTCCCCTCGTCTCATCACGGAGCCGGTCTATACCCAGGGTCGGGATAACGTAGTTTGGTTTGAATTACCACCGCCGGATAGCCTGCCGGTGGCACAAGATTCCATCTCGCTGGCTACTGTTTTACTGTCTTATGCTGACGAGGCACCTATTGATAGCACGTTTGACTATCCTTTGCCCATACCGCTTCCGGCAATGGACTCCGTAGTGGTGGTTAATTTGCCGCCACGGAAGATAAGCTATAAGGCAAGGTTGTTACTAGAGGACAGGATGGGAAAAATCTTCTGGAGTGAAATCAGCACGCCGGTCTCATCCACTCAGGATTCTGATATTCCACAAGTGCAAAATGCGAGTGTCCCTGGACTGTCAGAAATTCAGCCAGGCTGGTTGAACAGTTCAAGCTTTCGCGTTCAGGCCGAGGTGAGTGATCCTGCAGGCGTTTGGCAGGTTTTTTTGTACAGACGTACTGAATCAGATAGTATCTGGGGCGCTCCAGTTGCCGACACGGTGTTTACTACGATCTTGACCGATTCTGGCCGCGTTGCGCCCAAGTCTCCAAGTGTCGATTTCTTACAAAAGCTCGGTGATGGGCGCTACGAATTTCGTATTGAAGCACGCGATGCCAGTCATACCGCCCTGAGTCCCGTGCCAGAGTTTGAGCTGTCTGGCAATCGCGGCATCCCGACCG
>CAZVSL010000093.1:4406-14448 GCA_964629935.1 uncultured Calditrichaceae bacterium
CCACTTCGGTTGAGTTGAGCTGTCGGCCAGTGCAGGAGACGATTAGACTCGAGTGGAGTGGTGCGATGGATACCGGGACAGGTTTGGCAGGATACAATATCCTACGCGATGGAGATATTATCGCAACCGTGGGACCGGAAGAAAAGGAGTTCGAAGATTCCACAATAAACTGCGACGGCACTGAGTATGACTACCAGATTCAACCCTTTGATTCTCTGTTTAATGAGCAAACGGAGGGAGGAATTGCAATGGACTGCAGTTGTAGTGTCGAACAGCCCATTGAGATTCGGACTGAGCCAGCTTATACGATTGGTAATTCGAATCAAGTTTGCTTCAAGGTCTCGTGGCCACTTGATTTTATCAAATTTCACTTGATTCGCGGTGAATCTCCGGCCTGTGATTCAACGGATTCTATAGAGATAGATGCCACCGAAGATACACTATATCACGGGGTCTTCCTAAACCTGAGACACGGGAGTCAATACTGTTATCAAGTACAGGGTTTTGATTTGCAACAAAGATTAATCTTCTCAGAAACAGTCTTTTCGACTCAGGACACTCTGCCGCCAGAAGTCAGCGGTGTTGAAATCCCGGAGATTACGGCAACCTTTGAAGAAACAGGATGGGTGAATGAAACAAATATCACGGTAGAGGCAAACATTCGTGACCCCGCCGGCATCTGGAAAGCCTACCTCTATCGCCGCAGCGCTGGAGAAACCGATTGGGGCGCACCGGCAGACTCCATCATTTTCTGTGATGAAAGCGGTCTGACTGAGGCTGGATTTGTCTGTGACAGCGAGGTGCAGGCTAACTTCACCCAGACGCTCCCTGATGGCGATTATGAATTCCGTCTCGAAGCAGTGGATGCCACGCACACACCGGAGAGTTGTTACCCTGCGTTTGTGCTCGCCGGTAATGGCGGTACGCCAGCAGAAGATGCGCCGGTACACGTGAGCGTTCGCATCGATACGACGCCGCCAGCGCCTGTGGAGTTGACCTGTGTGCAGGACTCAAATGTCGTGCGTCTGTCGTGGACAAAGAGCAATGATGGCGATGGTGTGGGGTTGCAGGGGTATGAAATATTTCGGAACGATACTGCAATTGCCCAAGTTCCCGCGCCTGATACTTCTTATGTTGATAGCGTCAAGGTAGATAGCATTGCAACTCTGGTCTATCAGATCCAACCATTTGATAGTTTAGGCAACCAACAGGAGGAGGGCGGGTTCAGTTCGTGTGACGTCGTGCCGCCTGTTATGGTTGCGATTGACGATGAGTTTAAATTTACCCGGGGGCTCTCGCTTGAAGTGACCTGGTCCGTAAGCCAGGGCATTGCTGATTCTTTTGTGGTATTCCAGGATCTCGATTGCGATGCCTCAGTCGATAGTTCAATTCGGTTGCCCGATGACGCACTCAGCCATGTTTTTGATAATCTTCATGCAGGCAGGCAGTACTGTTATTGGGTGTCTGCGACCGACGCACAAGCTCGAACGCATACTTCCGAAGTTGTCATGTCCATTCCGGATACCTCTCTCCCGCTTCTGGATAAATTCGACATGCCGGATGTCGTGCCAAACAGCGCCGGCAAGGTTTGGGTATTCGACCGAGAGATTTTGCTGCATTTTGCTGCTCGTGACACTGGTGGTGAAGTTTGGGCCTACCAGATTTTTGAGCAAACAAATAATGGTGAGCTCGCCAATGATATCATTGGTTTTCCTGACTCCAGCGAGGTGGTGGTTGTGGATGTCCCCTACAAGATTCAGGGTGAGTCGAACACACCCTTTACCCTTTCAGCCCGAGTTTTTGATGGCGCCCGGCGCGAAGGGGTGATGCATGGTTCTGGCTTGCCAAGTAATACGGTTACTCTACCATTTGAGATCATTTTTCAAGATACAGTGGACAGCCGGAAGCTCTTTGCTTTCCCTAATCCTTTCAATCCGTTGCAACACCAAAATTTGTTTATTCGACAATCCGATCAACAGGCGACCACCGTAGCTATCTATGATTTTTTTGGTAACCTCGTGCGCAGGCTGACTATGGCTGACAAGACTAACGACTTTGACTTTGTTTGGGATGGCCGAAATGAGAATGGCCAGATGGTCGCAAATGGCGGATATTTTTGTCTCGTCAAGAATGGCAGCGGAACCCATACATTCCGCATAGCGATTTTGAAGAAATGAAACAACGACTGAGGCTGTGATGGTCCACAAAGCATCCCGATGGCTGGCAATTATCTTTATCTGCGGCGGTTTTTTTACTCACCACCTGACTACGGTGTATGCACAGGGCCAGGCTGCAGAGTTTCTGCGGTGGGGTGTGGGAGGTCGTGCGCTGGGTATGGGACGTGCCGCTACGGCCCTGGTTTATGATCCCAGCGCTATTTACTGGAATCCAGCCGGCCTGACGAATCAGTATGGCTATGAAATTTCTGTCATGTTGTCTCAGCTTCTCGAGGATACGAACTATCACTTTTTCGGTCTGAGCATACCGGGAGAGAAAATTCGTTTGTCGCGGAATCTCAGCGTCGGGCTGGCTTACCTGATGTTTTCAAGCGCCGACATCGAGAGTTTCGACATCAACGGCAACTCGCAGGGCACGCTCTCCAACGACTTCCAATCAGCCCTGTTCTTATCGACAAAGTACACATTCACACACTGGCGAAACCGCTTGAGCGTTGGCATCAATCTCAAGCAGATTCATCAAAGTCTGTTTGATGAATCTGACGACGTCCTCAGTTATGATCTCGGGTTCAAATGGGAGCCACGATTCGCCGGTCTGAATTGGATATCACTGGCATTTTTCCTACAGAATATTAATGAACCGATGGTGGGTTTTTCTGATGTGCCAGGGGCAAAAGACAAGGTGCCACAGTACGGCAGATTGGGTGTTACGCTGCAAACACCTTCTCAAAATGCTTATTTGAACGCGCTCTTGGTTTCGTTTGACTATGAAGTGGTCAGGCCTGCAGGCCGTGACGCGCAATTGTATCTCGGGTTCGAGTATGACCTAGACCGCGCGTTTCGCGGAACCGTGCCGTTCAAGATTCGTGCCGGCTACAATACCGGCGACGCTGGCGATAGTTTTACCATCGGGACCAGCCTCGATCTGTCCAAACCGAATCTGATGAGATCCGGCCTGAATCAATCTTTGCCAAGGATAGATTGGTTCAACGCTTTGGGCAATAATGACGGCGCGGGATCCGTGTATTCATTTGCCGGAGTCGGTTCGTTTTCATTCAATATGAGTTTTGGTGTTCAGACAGATAAGGATATTTATCTGGGGAATGCAAAAGCAATGCAATCAATGCAGGATAAGGAAGAAAGAAATGAGCCTTAACACTACGAAACCGCGCGCACGAGTGCAATCCTGGCTGAAGGCGATATTCCGCACCACCATTTTGGTGACCTTGCTGGTTGGCGCAGATGCAGAAGGGCTAACACAAGAATGTGATAAGCTGCGTGACGACTATCTGAGGGCGTTGCAAGCTCCGGAGCGTGAAGAGGGGCGCTACCATCTCGCAAGTCTGCTTCGTCTTGGCGATCTTGAGGTGTTGTGCCGCAATAAATGGCTGCCGGACACGGGTATCAAGCATTCTGCTCTGCTTGGGGCGCTCGAATGGTACGTTAGCGCAGACTCTTTTTATCTGGCAAACAGGAGCAGCTTGCCGTCGGAAATTGACAGTGATCATGAGCTGAACCTGATGTCTGCACTATTCTACCTGCAAGGGCTTATAGTGTTAGCGGACTCGAACCAGAATGGCGCGAAGAACTCAGACACAAGACGCTTGTTGCAGAAAGTCGTCTCACTTCAGGCTAGGGAGCATCAGGGCACCAATTCCGGGACCCCCAAAAGCGATGCTCATGATAGCATCGCAGATGATATTGAGTTCGTCTATGAGTACGCTCAGCGTTTGGCATCAGGATTTGCGGGTGACAGGGGCAAACTATGGAATATGAGGGTGTCATCCGCTTATCCAGAATTGCAAAAATTATTCGAGTTTCTAACGTTATATGTCTCTTATCGCAAGTATCTTGCTACCGGGGTCGAGGAATTACCCCGGCAATTCACCACCACCCTGGGTCCACAGCCGGACGATCTGGTTTCTGCATTTATAGCACAGGCAGAAACAAAGAAGTGTGTCAACTCACTGTTCATGGCCGGGCAGATGCTGCTTTCTAAAGGTGAATCGGACTCTGCGATGGCTTTGTACAAGACTGCGTTGCAGAAGTTAGACACGCGTGGTTACATTCAGGATGCCACGTTGCCATTCATCTACGCTCCTTACAGCCCGGACCGCAGACTTGCTGATGATATCCAGTATGAAATCGCGGGAATCCATGAGAAACGTGGCCGGGAGTCTGAAGCGCGCCTTGCATTGGCAAAGGTTGTGCGGTTTTATCTCGGTAGTGATAAGATGCAAGATGCTCTAAAGAAACTTCGTCAATTAAAGCATGATGGCTGACTTAAATAAGCAAAGAGGTAAATCATGAGGAAAATGATATTATGTTTGGGGGTTTGCCTGTGTTTATCTGGGCCGGGTATTTCCTTTTGCCAAGATGAGTGTGTTTTCGAGCTTCGGGAGGCTGGCAATCCCTTGAATTTACAACAACTACGCGAGATCGATTTCAGCGGCTCGTTGACGATCCTCATGGATTTTGATCAGACTCCCGATTCATTCGCGATAGACTACGAGGTACCAAGAACCGGCAGTGAGGCTTTCGCCCAGCACGTTCTAAATACCGTCCTAAGCTGGCGGTACTCCGATTGTGCTCGCGGAAAAGCATATATGGAAGTGAGCGCAAGAAATCGACACATCAAGCTTGACCTGACAGACGTTGGCAAGCAAATTCGAAATCTGGGAGGTGTCAACAGCGATCCATTCCCGAACATCGATGATGGAAAGGAAAGATATGTCAACTTTATCGGTTTTCCCCGGGATCGTGTTTTGATCACACTCCATCCGAGCTATATCCAGCAACAACGGGAAAGCAAGGGCTTCTTGTCAAATCTTTATGAGAGTATTGGCCCGGGATTTTTTGGTGTCTTCGCATTCTTTGGTGGTGTGATCATTTACCTGCTTATTAGGAACTTCCTTATTTTTAAGAACAAGAAGCGCTTGCAAGGCGAAAAAGAAAAGATAGAGCTCGCTATGGATAATTGGCGGGAGGCCTTCAGGCTTACACAAACAGTCAAGAACAACGGAGTGAGTAACGGTGGCAGGAACCATGAATTCGATAAGAAAGTACTGCCTGTACTTGAACAAGCATTGGATGCACTAGGCGTAAAACAGTCCGGTTCAGGCGCTGCCAAAACCACTACTATAACCAGACCTGGAGACAAAGATGGTGATACCGGACATGAGCACACCGACGGAAACGGCATGCCGGATTCCGCTTTCGGCCGGATTTTATACGCCGGCATCCAGAACCACATCGTGAATCGGGCTGAGTGGTTCGTGTCCCAGGAAATAGATCGGGCCGTTGATCGAGCTACTGATAATGAAGTCAATCAATTGAAGCAAAGGGGAAAACTCGATTGGTTGTGGGCCATAGGCGGTATTGCACCCATGCTCGGTTTGCTCGGTACGGTCATGGGAATAGCCAATTCCTTCAATGAAGTGTCGAGATTTGGCAGCATTTTACAAGAAGGCATCATGACCAAGCTGGCTGAGGGCATCAATCTCGCACTCTACACGACCATTGTCGGCTTGATTATCGGTCTATCGGCTGTGGTCTTTTATTACCTGGTGAAATTTGGCATTGATAAACGTCGCAGTGAGTGGGAGAGATCTCTGGTTGAAATAACAAATAAACATTGATATGGTCTTATGAGAGAAGTACGTACCATGGCAAGGTGCTTTTTCGTGACGATGGTTCTGCTTGTGCTGACACAAGCAGCGCTGTCGCAAGAGCCCGAAGTTGAACAAGTGGTACAGGATACAGTGCTGTTGTCTATTCACAGGGTGCAGGCATACCGCGTTCCCTGGACAACGACCAGACGCACTGAAGTGCTTTGGAAGCTCTGGTATTACGATGCAGAACAGGATGTCTGGCTCGACAGGGCAGACTCACACCTGGCGAATATCCCGCTTCGCTTCAAAATCGAAATAAGGGACACCACAGGCAGGGAGGCGCTGATTCTTAGCGATACTATTGGGGATCAGCATCGCTATGAGACCGACAGGCTCCCGGTGGGAACCTACAAGGTCAGGGTGGAGCTTGAGAACACACCAACTGATTTAGTGAGCGTGGCAAGCCAGGAGTACAATGAGCGGGTTTTCCAGATATCGCGCAAACCGTTAGACAATCTACTGGTCTCGATGCTATCTGCTGTCACGCTCCCCATGCTGCGCCTCTTGGGCGACTTTTTTGAAAAAGCAGGCAATATCGGGTATTTTCTTGCCGGGTTTCTGTTCTTCATGCTTGTTGTGATATTGTCACACATATCGCGACTATTCTGGCGCAAGCGGTTTTTTATTTTCCGACGTTCGTTGTTACGGCTTTTTCCCAAGAACGAACCGTACGACAGGGTTAAGGATCTGGCCTGGGATGCACGCCGTTGGGTGCTTGGCTTTGATAATTACTCGAAGCGGAACAATTTCACCCGTCGTTTCGAGTCCTTGTGGAATGCGTATCTGACGAAAGAACGAGAAGTGACAAGCAGTCGTCTAAACGGCGGTGTCGACGCAGCAAAAAGAAGGGAGCTACAGGCTGAGCTCGCTGCTCTGGAACAAGAGTGCAGGAGGCATGAATCCATGCTCACGGGCGTTCTTGTGGAGGGTATAAGGACACGGTCACAGAACATCAACGAATACCTCACATGCACTACTCCCGTGCGCTACGTTGAAAATGCGCTCGACAAGAAGATCGAAGTCGTGCATAACGAGCTCCTGGGGATCATACCGAAGAGCAATAACGGCATACCCCAAAATAACGAGGCAAAACCAAATAACCAGAAAAAGCTCTGGTTGAGCGTATTTTCGACCGAGACTTTCTGGGTGTTGGGAACAGTGGCGCCACTGCTCGGCCTCTTGGGAACGGTGGTCGGACTAGCCAATGCGTTCCGAAGGCTCAGCGGCTCAGAATTGAAGATACAGAGTGTGGTCTCCGATCTTGCTGCGGACATTCATCTGGCACTTTACACGACGATTGGTGGTCTGATCGTAGGCTCCATCGCGATTCTGTTCTATTATTACTTCAAAACTCAAATCATGTCATTTCTCGGCGAACTTGACAAGATACTCGACCGCACCTTGAAAAGGAGGGCATGAGCAATATGCCACGACGTGAAGAAGAAAACCGGCGATTAGAGCTCATACCGATGGTAGATATCGTGTTCTTGCTGCTCATCTATTTTCTGGTGACCATGGCAGTCAAGATGCGCATTGACCCTTCCATTGCAAGGCCGGAAGAACGGGCAAACGAGGTGGGACAATTCCTCGTTGATCTGCCGGAATCCAAACGCCAATTGGGTGTGTCAGATTCTCTAACCGCCACGGATATGCTTGTGGTGGTTGAATCCCTGCAACATAACAATGGTCATTTCAATATCTTTTTCCTTGACAAGACCATGACGCGCCGGGATTCTATATTGTGGTGCCGGGAGACTTATGAGCAACTGATCCAAACACCGAGGCCGTGGACTGGTGAGTTTGCTGCCCGCGTTCAGGCTTTAGAAGAACAGTGGAGATCTCATCTGTTCACTGCATCGGATAATATTGCAATCAATGATTTCCAAAATGATAGTTATGGTACATATAGACAAGAATTGCGTGCAACTATTGAACAATATAGGGACAAACGTGAGAGCAACAACGAACTGAAGGAAATCGCCAACGTCCTGATTGAAGCGGATCGTAATGTGTATTATCGCGTCGTCTATGATTTGTTTGAAGAGTTTGACCAGCGCGGGATTCGTTCAGTGGACATGCGGTTCAAAGTCGCGCATTGAGATATAAAAAAGGCATAAATGGGATATCGCAAAAGAGTAGAATTGCCTCAGAAGCTGGAGCTGACCTCGATCATTGATATCGTGTTCCTGCTGCTGATATACTTTCTGGTTACCAGCATGTTGTTTCCTATCCTTACCGGCGGGGAGACCTCAAAGGGTGAGGAGTATGTCGGTGTACCCAATATGGAGACGGACAGAATCAGCGAGACTGCGGCTTTTATCGTCGTTTATCCTTTCAGTGGTGACTGGGATAGCCCGAGTGCAGACTATGGCTACTACTTCTTTGATGAGTCCACGGATCGAAACGTATTTCAGGATCAGCTAAATAATCTGAACGATCCCGTCCTAATAGCGCAATTTCGGCCATTTTTCCAGATTGGTCCTACTGGCTTTGGTTTTGAGCATACGCCAAGACAGTTGACCTCGGCCGTGCAGGGCAAAACCACGGTTACTATTAAAGCCCCGGCTGGCGTACCTCTTAACCGTGTTATGCGTGTCTATGATCTGTGTCGTAAGGTCAACCCGGCTGTCAAAGTTACGTTGCTTATTCATCCCGGGCGGCAAGGCATTTTCGACAATCTTGGCTTCACAGAGGGTACGCCCCGGCATGTAAGGATATACGGTTAAGCTGGCTTTTGGCGTCTCTACGCGCTCCAATCAATGTGGACTTGACATGGATTATCTAAAGAATATATTGACGAACTTTTTCGAACTACTGACAGCCCTGGTGCTTAATACGCTTATCGTCCTTGCTTTTTGGGGTTTACGACAACTTATCCTGCCATTGATATCGAACCCCACTGACCAGCCGCTTGACCTCATGATTCAGATAAGTGACTACGGCGCTGTCGCTCTTTGCTTCATCTTTAATGGCTGCGATATCGTCAGGCAAATAATAAAATTCTATAACTCCACATCGAACTTCTAGCAAAGGACTGGCACATTAACGCGATCGTGTTTGGCTATTCAAAACTGAGGATGTCATGAAGAAGCTGTTCGACAAAAGAACAATTGCGGAATTGACTTATGATGAGACATGCCTGCGATATGCACGCAGGGCGGCAATTGCTGTTGCCGTTGTTGTCTTTCCTCTGTTCGCATTGCAAGAGCTTACGGTCGGCCTAGGACTGACTGTCTTGGCTCTGGCTGCCGTTGGTTTTGTTTTCAGACCGGACTCATCCCTTTTCCGCAAGTTCGTAGCGCGATCAGAGCGAACTGGCGACACTCATATCAGCTTTCAGCGCCTGACAAAAGTGGTGCTGCTTTGGGGCGCTCTCCCGGTATTTGTGATTGGGCAGTTCACTTTTTATTCAGGTGTAACTGCGGACTTGTTACAAAAACCATTTGAACCGCCGCCTAGTGATCCCCGTCCCGGTGTGGGCAGGTTTGAAATCGTGCCTCTTGACGTCGACTACTACTGGGCGCTCAGGGATGATGAGAATCTGGAAGCCGTGGCCGGACAGCACTTCGACCTGGACAAAATACTTGCGGATCTCGATGGCAGGAGTCTTCTGACACAACCGAGTGTAAGATTGCAGATAGAAAATGGCAGTGTTGTGAACCTAGAAATAAAGCCAAGATCTGATAGTGAAACTCTGAATACTCAAATTGAGAACATCATTAACCAATTCTTCCGGTTTAGTAACTGGGCTAATCTGACCATAGAATATGAGATTAATATTGATGATGAACGTATCCGAGTAACGCGAGTCGATTCCTCGCAGTTCGGAGACATGATAAATCCATTGCGTCTCAACGAGATACGAGGCAATCGAACTGACATTGATTTTCGTTACTCAGATGTTCCGGAGCGGTTGGTGGCAAGCCGTGGCTTTGCAATAGACTGGGCAGAATAGCAACAGGAGCGCATCATGCCATACATATTATCCATCCTGCATTTGATAGTCCTTATTTTGTTCTGTTTTGTCTCTTTGCCAGCTTCTGTTGCGCAAACTGAAGGTGGAGAGGGAGCTGTCGTGAAACTGGTGCAGGATACCGGTTTGCCAATAGGTGATTTAGCAGATATCAGATTGCGTATCGCCAGAATACAGAACGCCCCCGATTGCCGCGAGGTAACGGAACAGGAGGTAGCGGC